>MHZD01000129.1:709-9559 GCA_001828645.1 Planctomycetes bacterium RIFOXYC2_FULL_41_27
AGGTACGGGTAAGGGATGTCTACCCTCTCAACAAATTCAGCGGTTTGATTGGCCTCACTTAACATGCCTATAGCAAGGATTTCAATCCCGTAATCTTCCAGAAGACCTTGCATAACCTTCGCCCTGCCTTCACAACCGCCGCAGCAGTCAGAAAACCAGATTATGACCGGTTTTATTCCCCGATATGCAGACAGTGTATAATTTTTGCCTTTGGTGCTGGGAAGTGTAAAATCAGGGGCCTCAGCGCCAACCTTTACAATGTCCGCATAGGCTATACCATGTAAGGCAACAGAAATAATAAGGCAGGAAGAGAATAAAGATAACCACAGTTTCATTTCATTACCTCCGTCTTTCAGGAAAACCAAGAAGAGTTTTACGAGTAACACAATGTTAGCAATGTTCCCAGCAGAAAAAGGGTGGTCAAGCGGACGAAATGATCATGCCCGTAGCGCTACCACCTCTAAGTACTCCGAATCAACAAGAGTGGAGCCTCCATCTCCTTTGTTGTGGGTGGTCCAAAGCCCTTCGAGATCTTTGCGAAATGCAGTTTGTCCATCAGCATCGAGTGCAGCAAACGCTCGCTGTGTCGGGCCATAAAACTGCCTCCAAAACTCAACCACTTCGGGTGGGGCAAACGGGAACCTAAAGGATATGAAGCGCCGTGCAAACACCATTTCAGATGTGCCGTTCTGCAGGCGTTCGCGCACCTTGGTTTCGTCTCCCCAAAGAAGTGGCGACGGCATCCCTGGCGGTGGAAGAACACGACTGGTAGTTGCCTTGAAGAGCTGACCAATAAAGCCCGAAGGAATCCAGTTGGCCATAGCGATACGTCCGCCAGGTCGGCATACGCGGACTAGCTCTGCCGCAGTCTTTTCCGGGCGCGGCGCAAACATTGCTCCAAACATCGTGACCACCAAATCAAAGGTGTTGTCGGGATAAGGAAGGTTTTCAACATCACTTTCGTCAAACTTGACCGAGAGTCCCTCTGTCTTCGCTCGGTCCCGACCTTGCTCAAGGAGATTAGGCGCAATGTCGACTCCGGTAACGCGCGCACCCGTCCGCGCACATGGCAAAGCGAGATTACCGGTACCGCATGCGACATCAAGGACTCGGAGGCCCGGGGTTACCCTAAGTCTATCAATAAACTCCGCCGCATCATCTTCATACGATTTCGCAATCTCTCCGAAATTTCCTGCCGTCCAAGTCGCTCGGAGCCGAGCTTTAAGTGTGCCAATATCAGGAATGGTTTCACTCATACTATCCTCCTTTTGATTTCTTCCCTCCATGCTTCGTTTATTTTAGCAAGTACCCTGAACTAAAATATCGCTACCTGAGGTATACCTTGAACATCTGGATGTTAAAAAAGCTAACACGGAAAAATATAGTTGATTATATTATAATATTATCATATGATAATCAAATAAATTTTTAAAAATGGGAATAACAAATGAACAAATTAGACATAAGAGACAAAGCAGAGGTTCTAAAGCTCTTGGGACATCCAACCAGATTGTTGATCTTAGAAGAGCTTGCTAAAGGGGCTAAGTGTGTAACTGATATCCAGGATTTATTGGACATTGAACAGTCCAACCTCTCTCAACATCTTTCAGTATTGCGGAGACTCAAGATAATAGATTTTTATGAGGATGGAGCGCTTCGTTGTTATTACATCACACGTCCCCGAATGGTAGATTCACTATTTATGTTCATTTCCGGGAATTATCCTGTTGTACGACGTTCATGCGAAGAGGTTCGGAAGGAGAGTGAAAGACGACAGACAAAAACAGCCACGAGAAAATAAATTTTATTTACTTTCATACGAACGTCGAGTCTGATTGGACATTTTATTTTGAAGTATCCAATAGAGTAGTGAGTCATCGCTGGGAAAATCCTCAATTAAAAACATTCTATCCTGGTATGCATGCGGTTGTCATGGAGCATGATATTACTGCATGGCTCGAGCGTTGGACAATCAAACGGTATTGAACATCAAGAAGGAAAGTCAATAATAGGCTGGACTACTATAAACCAAACTATCGGCCACGCTATTATAGTCACTATTATAGACCTTTACTGTTACAAACCTTACTGCAAGTAATTTATTCGTACAAGGAATTTCATTTCACTACCTCTGCTGAGATTACGACAAATAATCCCTTCCCGAAAACCTTCTTCAAAGACATTCATTTTCCATCAAAATAGGACGCTGATTTTCTCAGATACACGCTGATAATTTTTGTATTTAATCCTGATAATCGTTCGACTGATCCTTCGACAAGCTCAGGATGCAGTGCCGTTCATGGTGAGTCTGTCGAACCATCACGACGAAGTCTGCGTTCATCTGCGTCCAAAATAAAATTTTTGAATTAGTATTCAAGCTTGTTCACCCAATCGGGGTATCTTATTCCTTCGACGGCATCATATGGAGGAGTGTAAGGCTTAATGTCAATGAGAGGTGTTCCATCCAACACATCCAGCCCTTTAACCTTTATTATATTCCTATTTCTTTCAATCACTTTAACGGTGGTCATGCCAATAGGATTAGGCCTCCATGGGCAACGACAGGCAAATATACCGACCTCCGGAACGTCTTTCTTCCCCTGCGGTCTCATTTTAAGCTTGACCTTATCTACTTTGTCAAGCCAATAAAGAATGATTAGATGAGAATATTCTTCGATTCCTTCCAAACCATCTGAATAGTTATCGTCAATGACTATTTCTGTAACTAAATCCTGCCAGCCGCCGAATCTGGGTTGTTTTATGGGACTTTTGATATAACCAATGGGTTTTAATTGCATAATGTTTCTTCCTCTAAATTAAAATATGTTTTATAGTACTACGCCGTAAAAACTTCTTTTTTGTGTAAGTTTATAGGAATAGTGACGTGCGTCGAATGACGCGTGACAAGTAAAACATCACCCTACACTTGCCACACGCCACGTGCCTTATCGTTCGACTGAGCTCACGACGAAGTCTTTACCGCTTTGGTTGTGGCTATGCTGCGCTAAAATTTACCCTTCGAGTGAATCGGCAAGACTTCCGTCTTTTTTGATTTGTTCAATGAGTATCTCTCTTAAAGCTTATCCTGTCAACAAAAATAATGGGGTAGACTATTCTCAAAAATAAAGGTAAAATTAGTCTCCATTTTGGACACGGATAAACATGGACTTCGTCGTGAGCGCTCAGTCGAACGATTGTCAGGATATTAAAACAAATTAGGCGTGGGGCAATTCATGAATTGCCCCTACAATGTGCATCCGTGAAAATCTATGCCCTGATTCAAACAATATATGCTTAATTTTTGACTATACGGAGATGAATACATGAAAAAATGCATTGCTGTACTGGCAGGAGACGGAATAGGGCCGGAAATAATGAAGGAAGGACTGAAAGTACTTGATGCCATCGCGAAGAAATTTGGTCATACCTTTGAATATAAAGAGGCATTGGTGGGGGGGTGCGCGTACGATAAATATGGCCATCCCCTGCCTGATGAAACAAAGAAAATTTGCAACAACGCCGATGCTATTTATTTTGGCGCAGTAGGTGGACCGAAATGGGATACCCTGCCAGCAGAATTGTCCCCTGAACGAGGCGCACTGCTGCCTTTGAGGGCTATTTATGGCTTGTTCGCAAACCTGCGCCCTGCCGTGATATTTAAACCCCTGGCCGATGCAGCATCCCTGAAATCGGAACGTTTACAGGGTGGACTGGACATCCTGATTGTGCGCGAATTGACAGGCGGGGTTTATTTCGGCAAAAACAAGGTAAAGTCAATCACCTTGAAAGAAGGAATGGTTCAAGGCGATTACGCCGTTGATTATATGATTTATTCCGTGCCTGAGATACAGAGAATTACCAAAGTAGCTTGCGAGGCGGCGACGAAACGCAGTAAGAAATTGACCTCGATTGATAAGGCAAACGTCCTGGAAAGCTCAAAACTGTGGCGAAAGGTGGTTATTGATTACGTCCAGAAAAATTATCCTCAGATTCAACTTAACCACATGTACGTGGACAATGCAGCCATGCAACTGGCAACGAACCCGAAGCAATTTGATGTAATTGTCACTGAAAATATGTTTGGCGACATCCTGTCAGACCTGGCATCTGCCATTACCGGGTCAATCGGCATGCTGCCCAGCGCAAGCCTTTCAGAAACGGGTTTTGGGCTCTTTGAACCCATTCACGGCTCAGCGCCAGATATTGCAGGGCAAGGCAAGGCAAATCCCCTGGCACAAATCCTGTCTGGGGCAATGATGCTAAAATATGCCTTCGGACTATACAAAGAGTCGAATGCCATTGAACAGGCTATTATGGCCGTACTGGAAGATGGCTATCGGACTGGTGACATTGCCTCTGCAACAACACCAAAGGATAAAATACTTTCAACATCAGGCATGGGAAATAAAGTGGCAGAATATTTAAACAAAATATAATAGTACAGGCACGTGCGACGTGGCCAATAAAACTAAATCGGTTGTATAAATGTTTAGGTTCGAGGTACAAACCAGAACCCACCGGGTCTCCCGCATACGGCTCTCCAGTCTTTTCGTGCTAATACTATAAATGGATAAAAATTATTGACATGGATTGGTAAAGTGTTATGATGCTTGTGAAAAGAGCTTGGATAGGGCTATATTTGCTAAAACTGTGTTATAGTAGTACATTGCAAATACCGTTTTTTCCCTCTTACATGAGGACAAGTTTTCGCAAGTGTTTAGAGATGATGACAAGTAACGCATGTCAAGTGACGGCAATACCACTAGTCCCCTGTCACTCGACGCTTGTCACTTATTTGGTTTTTGAGTCTAAATATGAATAAATACTCAATACAATACGTTTGGCTTCCAATATTAATCCTTTCTGGTTGTACGGCTTCTTTACAACAAAGGGTGGACAAGCCGGATAACGCTGATAGCAAGCGCTTGGAAAAGAGGATTGACGATTTATCCGGCACAATTACCCTTATTGTGAATGACACAAATAGACTCCATAACAAAATAGAAGCGGTTATGGTCTCCAATAATGCCATTCAGCAAAAAATTGAAGGGTTAGAAGCAACCGTCAGAAATCTGGATGAACGAATCGTAAGCCTTAGTGCCTCTGCGGAAACTCTGGAAATTGTCCAACCATCTGTTAAAGAAACTGAAATCAAACCTCAGTTACCTCTTACAGATACAGATACCAGTAAGCCATCCGAAAAACCAGAACCCGATATTCAAAAGACGGTAAATGTCGAAGACCAACTTGCAGTCGCAAAAGGATTCTGGGATGCGATGAATGCAAAAGACATTCAAGCGGTAAGATTGTACGTAACAAAAGAAAGCGCAGGCAAATTACAAATAAAGGACAAAGATGTTACTGCCAACTGCAAAGTAACCTTTGGCAATATTAAAATCGAAGACAACAAAATTACCATTGATACCACTATGCAAACGTCCGATGGGACGACAGAATTTGAAGTCCAGATACAGACTATTCTCGTAAAGGAACATGGACAATGGAAGGTTGATGCCGACCAGACAATGATGTCCGTGTTCGGCGGTGCAATGGGTGAGATGATGAAAGGTCTTGGTAAGGCCCTGGAAGAAGGATTCAAGAAAGGTTTCGAGAAAATGGGAAAGTCAATGGCTGAAGGTATGCAGAAAAGTAATGAAGGAATGACACAAACCAGCGAGACTAAACCAGACATCATACCGCCAAAACAAGAAACAGTCCTGATCAGTGAACCGACTAAAGCTGAAGGTATGCAGAAAGGTTCTGAAGAAACGACACAGACTAGCGAGACAAAGACTGATGTCACACCACCAAAACCTGAAAACATACCACAAAAACAGGAAACAGCCGTGATCAGTGAATCGGCTAGAAGAGAATTATTTCTGAAGGATAATATTGTTCGGTTAGCGGAAGCTGAGTTTCCTGATAATAAGGGAGTTCGATGGACTATCCTTAGCCTTGAGCACAAGGCACATTTGACCTATGTAATAGTAGAGCCTAATCCTGCAACCCGTGATTATCCACGTTTTAAATTCGTCGTATCCTTTAAAAATCCCGAAATGCCCCGTGTTATAGGGACATACTGTTTTAAAGACGGCCAATATAGCTTGTTTAGCACGAAGAAGAAATAACAAAGATACACCCTTAAACTCTCCGATAAATGAAAATATATCACCCTCCCTTACTCCCTCTGAAGGCCCTATTTTTAGTACATTGGCTTTCTCTTGCAATACCGGGAGATGCGCATTAACAGGCGGGCAAGCGGAATAAGGTGTGGTCCCAGCATTGCCTTGCCTGTAGTTAGTAGCGAAACTACAATATCCCGCTCTGGGTCAGCCCAACAGAAGATGTTACTGAACCCGATGTGACCATAGGCATATTGGGTAAAAGGACCATACATGCCAATCGGTTTATTTCCAAGAATCATACCGGCACCGTAGCGCATGGGGAGCATCACTGTGCGATCAATCTCCGGCTTTCCCACTTCCATTATGGCATGGCGGACGGTCATTGGGTTGAAGATGCGCATACCATCAAGTTCGCCCTTATTAAGCAATAATTGAAAAAACCGCGACACCTCATCGGCAGTTGAAAACAAGTTGGCAGATGGGATTATTACTTTCAAAAAGCGCAGATCGTTGGATATACGTACCACCTCCTCCCAAGAAGCGCCGATCGCACGTCTGGTAATTGTGGTTAAAGGAAACATTAGTGGTATACCAGTGTAATAATTGATGGCAACACGGTTGGTGTCTTTTTCTGGCACTCCATAATTGAAGTAATGAAAACCGAGCGGGTTCTGCACTGACTCTCGCATAAATTCCCTGATATCCTTGCCGGTAACACGACGCACAATTTCTCCGAGAATGAAACCTCCTGTGATTGCATGATAGGCCGTACGCCGTCCACCTGGAGATACAGGTTTGGCCTTGCACAGCAGCTGAACAATCTCATCGTGATTGAAAATTCTTTCCGGGTCTATATTGCGCGGAAGAACGGGGATGCCTCCGCGGTGGGAAAGAATGTGGTGAATGGTAATGTTCTCTTTGCCGGAGGCAACAAACTCCGGAATGTAGTAACCAACCGGGTCCATGAGATGGATTAGATTGCGCTCATCCAATAAATGGATGAGCATGGCGGTCGCTGCCTTGGAGACAGAAAAAAGACATATTGGTGTGTCAGGCGTTGCCAGAATTTTTTCTGTATTTGGGGTATCATCGGGACCATTTCCTCTGGCGTGTCCAATTGCCCGTTTGAGCACTACCGCGCCTTGCCGGCGCAGACAAAATGAGATGGCCGGATGAATACCGCTTCGGTAGAGGTCTTCTACTCCTGCCCAGATGGCCTGTACTTCTTCCCGACTCATGCCAGCCTCAGAAGGATTGACCTCGTCGGCTGTTTTATAACTGGTGACGCTGGTCAGATCATCTGGCACCCGAATGATTTTACATGGAATTACCTTCATGAATTAGCCCTATAGTGGTTTATAAAAAGTCAGACTCCATGTATCAATTGTCAAATTATGACTTGCAATAGCAAAAACCTCTATACAATCAAGTTAATTAAATTCTTCTCTTCACGCAAAATTGTAACTTGGCAGACACATACTTAGCGCTTGTGTTTGGTGTGAAACCGAGACGATTACGCTACCAAATTTGTTACAATTGCTATTGATGCTGAACAGCCTAGCCGGGTTGCCCCGGCTTCCACCAGATCATGGGCGTTCTGAAAATCACGAATTCCGCCTGCGGCCTTTATGCCGAGCCTGTCCCCCACAACTACCTTCATTAATTTGACATCTTCTACTGTCGCACCACGGACATTAAAACCGGTCGAGGTCTTGACAAATACAGCGCCAGCCCGTTCGGCTAACAAGCAAGCAGCAATTTTTTCTTTCTCCTCCAGAAGCCCTGCCTCGATAATCACCTTTACAGGAACTTGCCCCGCAGCTTCAACGACTGCGCGGATTTCCTCACAGACTGTTTTGTAATCACCGTCTTTCAATGCGCCGAGTGAAATGACCATATCCACCTCATTCGCTCCCAGCTCAATAACGAGTTTCGTCTCTTCGACCTTGGTGGCTGTTACGTTAGCGCCTAATGGGAACCCCACAACGGTAATAACGGAGCAATCCGTCACGGCTAATTGTTTTTGGGCCTCTTTTACAAAGACAGGATTCACACAGACCCCGCGAAAATGGAATCGCTTTGCCTCTTCGCAAAGCCTTATGATATCCCTGCGTGTTGCCTCTGGTTTCAATAAGGTATGCTCGATCAATGTGGCTAAATCTAAAGGTTTCTGGATAGTTTTAGTTTTCTCAACATGTCTCTGCATTGAAGGCATAAAGGATTCAAGCCACAAGGCGTCGATTTCATCGGTAATCTTTTGAATTAATAGAAGGCGATCCTCATTTGCAAAGTTCATTGTTATCTTTGTGCTCTCTCAGAAAGACTTTGTATCTTTGGTGCCCGGCCGTTGCGGCGTGATCTTTTACTCAATTGAAATTCAAAACATGGATTCATCAATTCAATGTTCGGATTCGACGGCAACCCGGTATTGGTCAGGACTTAAAAGGCTGTTGAGTTCGATCGGGTTGGATATTTCAATGTGTAAAAACCATCCCTCACCGTAAGAGTCTTCATTCACCAGTTGCGGTTTTTCCTGGATTTTCTGGTTGATCTTAACGACCATACCTGACACTGGGGCATAGATGTCATAAGCGGCCTTCACGGATTCTACGACTGCACAGGGCTTACCCATCTTCAACTCTTTGCCTACCGACGGTAATTCAACGAAAACAATGTCCTTCAATTGCTGTTGTGCAAAATCGGTAATGCCCATAATAACCTCTTT
>MHZD01000130.1 GCA_001828645.1 Planctomycetes bacterium RIFOXYC2_FULL_41_27
GCGCCTGTGGACTGCGTGAGTCAGATGTCTTACAAACCATGTTCAGAAGAAGTTACCTGTGTAATACGGAGTGTGATGATGGACGTTCGAAACGCCATAACAGATGTATTGGACAAGATGACCTTTGCGGAGATGTGTAAACGTGCCGCTGATTCATTGGAAAAAAGAGAAGCTTTAACCTATACGATATAATAATTTTTTCAACAATAGTCTATCAATATGGTAGAATTTGTTATTTTTATTAATGACTTACAATAGGGTGAAGATTTCACAATACAGAGTTGTTTTGTGTCTCCTGTTCTTTGTAATTGTAACTGGTAATGCTTGTTCGCGGAAGGGTAACAACGCTACTATTCGCGTGGGATATTTCCCGAATATTAGCCACGCACAGGCTGTTATTGGGCTGAACAGCGGTACCTTTGAGAAATACCTTGGGCCAGAGGTCAAAATAAAGGCGACTCTTTTTAATGCAGGGCCTTCTATTATAGAGGCGGTGTTTTCTGAGGATATAGATATTGCGTATATTGGCCCTAGCCCTGCCATAAATGGCTACGTACGCTCTAACGGTAAGGCGTTAAAGGTAATTTCAGGTGTATCGAATGGCGGGTCGTTGTTTATAGTAAGACCGGATTCCAACATAAAAAAGCCCATAGATCTTTCCGGGAAAAGAATCGCAACGCCGCAGCTTGGAAACACACAGGATATCGCCCTTCGGGGATATATCAGGAATTGCGGCTTGAAGCCAAAAGAAAATGGTGGAACGGTTAATATCCTTCCCCTGCGAAATCCCGATATTTTGAATCTTTTTATGCAAAAACAGATCGATGGGGCATGGGTGCCAGAACCATGGGCGACAAGACTCCTAAAGGAGGCAGGCGGCGACATTTTTGTTGATGAAAGAACCTTATGGGATGGCGGTCGGTTTTGTTCAACGCTGATGATTGTGGGTACAAATTTTTTTAAAAAACATCCCGATTGGGTTAAAAAATGGCTGACGGTTCATGTTGAAATAACCCAGTGGATTAATCAATATCCTGAAGAAGCAAGGGCTGTTATTGGTGATCAGATAAAGGCAATTTCTGGTATATCTCTTTCAAAGGATATTATTGACGAAGCCTTCTCTCGATTGGAGATTACCTACGATCCGATCGTCTCATCGCTGTTTTCTTATGCAGAGATGGCGTATAACGCAGGCTTTTTGGGGGAACAGCAGCCGGATTTGTCGGGAATGATAGACTTAAGGTTACTCAATAGGATACTCAAAGAGAGGGCATTGCCACGAGTGAATAAAAGAGGGAAAATGAAAAATAAAATAAGGCTGATTGGAGGTAGTGAACGTGACGGAAAGCGCAGGAACTGAAAATCTCATAGATATAGATCATGTTAAAGTAGATAATGAACGGCAGAAATCTCATAAAGTGAATGGGGTGTGGCCAAAACTGCGCGTTCAACACGTATCGAAATCATTTCAATCAAAAAACGGAAGAGTCGATGTATTGGAA
>MHZD01000131.1 GCA_001828645.1 Planctomycetes bacterium RIFOXYC2_FULL_41_27
CCGGTGGTTTTAATGAGGTAACATCAATGTATAATACAACATCTTCAGTATTGAGCTTATCCAATACAAGTTTGGGACCTTTTACCTTTATATTGGCATATTCATCCTGTAGTTTGATTTCATAGGGATATTCTGCGGGTCTCATTACCTTGATCTTTATTTTCTCAAAGAATCGTGTTTCCTGTTGTTCCACGATTTGTATCCATACCCGCACGTCTTCGTTACAGGTAACCGGCACCGAAACGTTTTTATCGCCTCTCTTAACGATTACTTTCTGGTCAATTCCGATCCTCCAGGGAAATGTCCGGTTTTGCTCAGAGGTAATTCCGCTGATATCAACAGGAATGGTATTGATAAAAGAAGCCTCTTTTAACATATTGAGAGGACCTATTGCCTCTACTTCTCCCGGAAATATGAATTCATTTGAAATTGCATATCCAATGGCCGGCTCACCTTTCTTTTGTAAATTGACCTTTAATTTTTTCTGCTGTAATTTACCGAGTAATACATCGACTCTCTCAGGATACACGGACACTAATTTAGCGGCGCTTGGCAGGTTTATGTGCGCTCTTGTAATGGGGATTGTTTGTTTTACCTGATCTTCTATGCCTTCCGGCGATTCCTTGACGATGTACCGTGCCTGGATTTTCCGGTCCTTTATCATATCTTCAACGCTTCCGATAATACTTTGTGGCCCTCGTAGATGTATAGTTATCTCCTCAGCACTCTGTTCAAGTACGGTAATGCCTTCAGGAACAGAAACATTCAATTTGACCACTTCCGTTACATCTTCGGTCTGACGATTAATCGCGTAGAGCCAGAGCGCAACCGCCATGACCAGTGCCATGAATTTTGTGAGAATATTGCCAGTAAATATTTCTTTGATCACACCTGATGGCTCCTAGCGATACCAAATCTTTCGGTAGAGAGTTCGTCGAGTATCTTTTTTAATCCTTTCTCATCGATGTCCCGATTCAACGCACCCTTGAACCCGGTTGAGATAGTGCCTGTTTCTTCTGATACAATAATAACGATAGCATCGGTTTCTTCTGTAAGCCCAATCCCTGCCCTGTGGCGCGTACCAAGGCTCTTTGACAGCTCCGTATTCTCAGTAAGCGGGAGCAAACAACCCGCAGCAATCATTTTCTGCTCCTGAATAATAGCAGCCCCGTCGTGCAAAGGGGAACCATGCCAGAATATGGTACATATCAATTCGCTTGATACGTCTGCATTTAACCTCGTTCCGGTTTCTATAAAATTATCCAGACCAACCTCTCTCTCTATGGCTATTAACGCACCGATTTTGTTTTTGGACAAAGTTCCAATAGCCTTTATAATTTCATTGGTCACTTTATATTCGGGCTTCAAAAAAACCCTAAAAACAGGGTTTTGACCAAGCCTTAACAAGGCACGTCGGAATTCTGGTTGAAAAAGAATAATTATCGGAATAATAAATACCGGTACAAACTCTGTTATCAACCAGTTTATTGTATAAAGTTCTAATTTTCGCACAAAGAATAACACGCCTACGGAAATCAAGACTATAATGAACGCCAGTCCCCTTAAAATACTCGTCCCGCGGGTGCCCTGCATGATCCTTAATACAACATACACCACCATGAAGATGAGGAATATCTCACCCAGTGACCTGCCTATCATCCAGGGATTTACATTTTCGAATAATTCAAATATTCTTCCAAACATTAGCTATTCCCTACTGCATCACAAATCCTTACAACCTGGACGGCTTCCCGCACGTCATGAACCCGCACAATATGTGCGCCATTCATAACTGCAATAGCCAGGGTTGCAAGCGTTCCGTTCAAGCGTTCCTGAACTGAAAGCTTCAAAATAGCGCCAATAAACTTTTTTCGTGACGTACCAATGAGTATGGGAAATCCCATACTTTTAAACTCTCTCAACCTTTTTAGAATTTCCAGATTCTGGCGCAGTGTCTTGCCAAAACCGATTCCTGGATCCAGGATAATTTTATCTTCATCTATTCCAGCATTGACTGCGCGAGAAACGGATTTTTGCAGATATGACAGTATTTCTGACATTACATTTTTACGAACTGGGTATTTTTGCATTATTCTTGGGTTGCCCTTTTTGTGCATTATGATGACGGGCACTTTTGCCTCTGCGGCGACTTTTGCCATATGTTTATCCATAAGTAATCCGCCAATGTCATTTATAATCGAAGCCCCTGCCTCAATGGCCTTTTCTGCGACTCTTGCCTTATAGGTGTCAATGGAAATAGGTTTTCGAACCTCTTTTGATAATAGTTTTATGAGAGGGATTACCCTTTTTAATTCTTCAGCTTCTGATATTGGATATGCGCCTGGTCTCGTAGATTCACCGCCGACATCAATGATATCAGCCCCTTCTTCTAACATTTTCGACGCATGATTAACGGCATCTTCCGCTGTATTATATCGTTTACCATCATAGAAAGAATCCGGGGTTACGTTTAGTATCCCCATGACGTGTGTTCTCCTGCCAAGATGCAATTTACCATGTGGATACGCTACATCAAATAGTTCTCTTTTAAAAGTATCATTTTTAATTTCACATTTTATTCCTTCGAAACAACTATACCCAACCACTCGCGGACTGTTTTCAACAACTTCTTGCATTGTCACCAATCCTCTTCCATCGCTTCCACAATACTTTGAGCCACTCTTACAAATGCTTCATTACTGGCAGAACTAAGCGTCTCATTTCTCCGGACAATAAATTCCGTGGGGTTTTTGATATTTTTCCGTTCAACAATTTTCCTTCCCGTTCGCTTATCGACCCATCGAATATCTACTCCAATAGAAACCTGGCTTTCAACGAGATTATCCTTCGTATCTTCAATAATTACATTTTCATTGACGCTGGAAATCTTTCCAAACAAGATAGAATCGGCCTCATCTTTATCAACAATGCTGAGACGAGTCCTTAATAATATTTGGTCACGTACGGCCTTGGTAAGATCAAATTCATATCCTCTGCGAAAGGTATTATTGTCAAAGATTGGCACATAAATACTCCGAACATTAGAACGGAGCAAGGATTTAGAACTATAACCACAACTTCCAAGTGAAATAAAAAGTAATGACAAAATGATATATGAAAGAACTGCTCTTAAATTAGGTCTCCTCCGGCGACTACTCAAATTAGAATAATCCCTCCCTTGATGGGAGGGACAAAGGGAGGGTGCACAACCTTTTTCTTTCACCCCCACCTTAGCCTCCCCCATCAAGGGGGAGGAACTATATTTGAAATTCCTGAGCTTATATTTACGGTCGTGCATATGGGCTGATAGATGTTTAAAAGAATGTTTATTCATGGTTATTGTACCTTTTCCATTTCTTATTTTATAGCCTCAATCATTCTCAGGAATTCTATCCTTTCATTAGCCCGTTCCGCCCAGATAGTACCAGGGAAATCAGTCTTAACGTACTCAAAATACATAGCAGCAGCAGCAGGGGTTTTGCGTCTGAGATAAAACTCACCGATATTAAATTCCCGTTCTGCCTCAATAATCCTTATTTCTTCGATCATTTTCTTCGCATCCTCTGTATGGACACCATTTGGGTTCGATACTAAGTATTCTTCAAGACCCTCCCTCGCTGAGATCAGAAGGCCGTAGTTCCGTTCTTGTTGCTTCTCGTGATACACCTTCGTAAGGGGTATCTGGTACTGAACGTAAGGAATCCATTCATTTTTTGGATAATTTTCCAAAAATTTCTCATACGCATCAAGAGCTTCTTCATATTGTTCACGCTTAAAATAACAATCCGCTATTTTAACCTGTGCGTCAGGGGCAAGGGGACCCAGATGGTGCTTTTCTATGATCTTTTCGAAGACACTTATAGCCGCTTCCTCATTAGTATCCATTTGGGCAATACCAAGTTGATACTCTCTTTCCAGTATTTCCATTGTCCTTTTTGTGCCTGGGTATCTTTGCAATGCCTTCTCATACGCATTTAAAGCCCTTTTATAATCACCATTCAGAAAATATGCCCAACCGATATTTATTTGAGAAACTTCCGCATATTCAGAACGGGGATCTGTTTTGATAATCGTTTCGAATTCCTTTATTGCATTAATATATTTTTGTTCCACAAGAAGCGATAACGCATATTTGTAACGTTGTTCCAGCGTAGTCACGGCAGTGGATGGGGTGACCATCCAACCCGTTTCCTTATTCCATATCCATTTAGCGTAGGAGGGTGTTGCCATCGCATAGACTATAAATAATATTGGAAGGGTGTATTTCAGTTTTCTCATCTTATTCGTTCCAAATATATTATTAAAACTTGATGTATTTCCATGAATTTAACTCCTTGTTTAGTATTGAAGTGATATAATATCTCAGCATCTTTTCTATTTCAATACAAATAGGTAATTGTATTTTTACACGTTCCACTCTTTGCACATTAATATCTGCTAATCGCCCTGCAATTAGTGCAATGCCGACTGGAACAATAATTCCATTCCGATACTTTACCTGACATGCCTTACACAACACTCCGCCTTCTTTTGCATTAAAATGCACTTCGGATATATGTTGAATACTTTTCTTGCAACTGACACAATGTCTCCACTCAGGTAAATAACCCAGAATATGCAGCATTTTTATCTCAAAAACCAACAATCGTATTGTGACATCTGTATCTGTCGATATCCCCGTTAACGTGTTTAGGAAGATGTCAAAGAGTTGTTCACAGGGATCATTTTCCTCAGTAAACTCGTTTACGAGCTCTGCTGTATATGAAGCCTTATAGTATTTATCCAGATTACTTCGGAGTAGCGGATAGTTATCCTGTAAAATAGCCTCCGTAAGGGTATGGAGTTGAGTATGTTCTTTTTTAATAAAGAGAATTTGATAGTACGTTAAAAGGTCGACTGCTTTTGAACTGTACCTTACGGATGCACGCTTAAACCCTTTAGCAATGGTATGAATCTTCCCAAAGTCACGGGTGTAAAAAGTAATTATTTGACTGGAATCACTATAATCTGTCCTTCCCAGTACAATTGCCTCTGTTTTGACGACAGACATATTATGTATGGAAACGTTGGTTAATGAGGTACAGGGACAAGAAACCCAAGATCCGACAACAGTTCTCCTTCTCGTTGATGCATTTTCTTTGCTTCTTTCCTTTGTTTATCGTTATATCCAAACAGGTGTAATAATCCGTGAACCAGGTAGAGTGCAATTTCTCCTTCAACGGCACAATCGTGCTTTTGTGCTAATTTCTTAGCCATTTCAACGGAGATGATAATTTCACCCGTTATAGTACTTTCATTTAAAAATACTTTATTAAGAGACGGTTCATCGTAAGCAAAAGTAATCACATCGGTTGCATAATCATGTCCAAGAAAGGTCTTATTAATTTCTTTTATCCGTTTGTTATCGGTAAAAACGACGTTGAGTTCTGCATCTTTTTTTTCTAATTTCAGGACGTTTCTTACGATTTTTTTTATCCTCTTTTTGTCAATCGGATAGTGTTTTTGCAGGTTTATAATTTCCAGTTTATTATATATTTTTGCACGGTTACAACTCATAGGCGTCAACAATATCCTGGACCAGCTTGTGACGAATGATGTCGGCTTTGGTCAGATACATAAAGGAAATGTTATTGATGTTCATTAACCTTTCTTGTACGTCAATCAGGCCGGATATCTCTCCTGCTGACAAATCAACCTGTGTAATATCTCCTGTTACCACCACCTTTGATTTCATACCGAGTCGTGTTAAGAAGGTCTTCATCTGTTTTATGGTGCAGTTTTGCGCCTCATCCAGGATAATAAAGGCATCGTTCAAAGTCCTTCCACGCATATACGCAAGGGGTAAAATTTCTATGAGGTCGCTTTCAAGATATTTTTTCACGTGTCCGACATCCATCATATCCGCTATGGCATCATAGAGCGGACGCAGATACGGATTCACCTTTGCCTTGATATCACCCGGCAGATATCCGAGTTTTTCACCCGCTTCAACGGCCGGTCTTGCGAGTACAATCCTTCTGATACGGCCGCTTTTAAGATACGAAAGCGCCATGGCAACGGCCAAATATGTCTTCCCCGTTCCTGCAGGACCTATACAAAAAACCAGATCATTTTTTCTGATCGCTTCTATATATTTCGTTTGCCCGTCTGTCTTCGGTTTTATAAAAATACCTTTTTGGAAGACATCGATAGCCTGAATAGATTCTTCCGTCGTTTCGTTCTTTGCATCGATAATGGCTTGCTCCACGTCTTCCAGGTCTAATCTTCCTGTAGAACGAACAATTTCTAATAATTTGTTCAACACCTCTTTGCCGGTGTCTACCCGTTCTTTTTCTCCTTCCAGTTTTAGTAATCCATGCCGCGCTACTAATTGTATTTGGAAGGCGTCCCTGACGAGACGCAGATGCCGGTCATGGCTGCCATATAAAATAGATGCCTCTGCATCGTTTTCAAGGATAACGGTATTTTGATACGGGGAGGGTTCCTGAAGATATTCTTTGTTCGCATGAAGTTTTT
>MHZD01000132.1 GCA_001828645.1 Planctomycetes bacterium RIFOXYC2_FULL_41_27
ATCAGCCCGAAAGGCTACGGTACTTGACGCTCCATGGACATCCAGGACGCCGACGACACCTGTCTTTGCTATGCCCGTCTGTACCTGAAGTCCCAACCGTTTCAATTCATCGGCAATAACGCCGGACGTGCGGGTTTCAACGAAACCGGTTTCGGGATGTTTGTGAAAATCCCTCCGCATCTGAATTACATAATCATGTATTCCTTTAGCATAGGTCAGTATTTCTTGTGTTAGTGGTTTATTCTGAGTCATTGTAACTATTTAGTTTTTTGAAAAATCCAATAGAAAACAACAATGTAGCCCCAGTAGGGGCGATCTGTTTGTAGAAAGAACCGCAAGAACAGAATGAAAGCTCCGTAGGAGCGTCCTGTTCATCCTATCCACTCAAACAAATATTTTTCATCATATTTAACTTCATATTTCTTCAAAAAATCAAGGTATTCTTCCTTGAAGGTTTTCTTTCTGTGATGATCCTCCTGATGTAGAATGTATTTGATAACGGCGTCTATGTGACTTCTGGAATAAGAAAATGCCCCAAACCCCTCCTGCCAATTGAATTTGCCTGGCACCCATCTGCTATCATTGATGAAATTTGAAGAACCAGCTTTTATGTCTCTTGCCAAATCAGAAATGGCAATGGATGGCTTTAACCCAACCAGCAAATGGGTATGATCAGGCATGCAAAAAATAGATAGCATTTTTTGTTCGCGGTTCTGTACAATACCCGTGATGTATTTATGCAATTTTTCTCGATATTGGCTTGGAATAAGGTTCAGTCTGTCTTTAACAGCAAAGACAATTTGAATGTAAATTTGCGAATAGGTATTAGGCATAGTACAGGCCGCTCCTACGGAGCTTTTCACAATATTGAATTTTATTTCTCTACAAACAGATCACCCCTACTGGGGCTACATTGTTTTTTTATGTTTCCCTGGATTTTTCAAAAAACTAAATTGTTACGAGTCATTTTGTTTCCTAACCAGTTTCATCCTAACTTGTCGTATAGGAATTTTCATTTTATTTAAGCGGGTTTTGGGGAGACACGGACAAACTTCGTTTGTCCGTGTTTAACTTAAATCCACATATTTTATAATGGTACTTTCAGCGTGTCTTCACCCCAAGCCCATCGCCATCAGGCAATGCCAATCTTCCCTTATCGACAGTTACCCCGATGTAAGGATCATTTGTAACAAGCAGATGTCCGTCAAGGTCGGCATAGTCAACGAGAGGCGTCAGATGCGCTGCCGCCGTGATGGACACCGAACTTTCGATATTACATCCAATCATAATTTTGAGACCGTGGGTGCGAGCTGTGGAAATCATCCGAATGGCTTCGCGAATCCCACCGCATTTCATCAGTTTAATATTAATCCCATCCACGGCGTCTAACAGGGCGGGTATGTCCCCTGAACATTTTACGTCTTCATCAGCAAAGACAGGGATCTTTACATGTCGT
>MHZD01000133.1 GCA_001828645.1 Planctomycetes bacterium RIFOXYC2_FULL_41_27
TCTGCAACAGCTATTGCGATGGACCCAATGACAGGCGAAGTGCTGGCTATGTGCAATTACCCCACATATGATCCCAATCATTTCAAGAAGTATCCTCCCGGCAGCAGAAGGAATCTGGCTATTACTGATTATTATGAGCCTGGATCGTTAATGAAGCCCATTGTAATTTCAGGTATATTCGAACAAGGTTTAGTAAAACCCGACGATGTTCTCTTTTGTAATAATGGGGTTTGTGAAATAGAAGGCCGGATTCTGCATGACACCCATGGAGGACATGGCAATCTCACTGTTTCTGAAATTGTGGCTTACTCCAGTAATATAGGAATGGCAAAGTTAGGTATGCTTATGGGAAATAAAAAGATGCATCAATATCTTAAGCAATTCGATTTTGGGGAAAAAACTGGGATTGAGTTGCCGGGAGAAATTGGAGGTATCTTTCGTCCTTTAAAACAGTGGTCAAGAAAATACTCTCTCATCTCTATTTCAATAGGACACGAGATAGCCGTTACTCCGCTTCAGTTTATTACAGCTTTTTGTAGCATACCAAATGGAGGGCTATTGCTCGAACCAACAATAATAAAATCAACGATAAATAACGACGGCAAAACAAAAGAAGAATTTCAAAGGCCGCAACCTGTGAGGCGGGTAATTAATTCAAACATTGCCCGTAATATAATGAACCCTATATTGATGAAAGTTGTTACAGAAGGCACAGGGAAAAATGCAAGCCTGCTGGAATACGATGTTGCGGGAAAGACGGGCACATCACAAAAAGCCGATGGTGATGGTGGCCGGTATTCTAAAGAAAAATATGTTGGCTCTTTTATTGCTTATGCACCTGCTGAGCATCCTCGCATTTGTGTGTTAGTTATGATTAATGAGCCACGAAATGGTGCATATTACGGCAGTACCGTAGCAGCACCCGTTGTAAGAGAAATTATTAGACGTTCACTCCTTTATCTTGGTGTAGAACCTTCAAAATTTCAAATAGCAATGCAATAATGTAATCTCTTATATACTGGTAAGGAGGTGATGAGCGACTTTAATGGCTTGAAAATGCATGGAATTATGTGATAAAGTATCTTTAATATAATGACTTATGAAAAGAATCGGGGGATAAAGATGACAAATAAGGAAATTGAAAGACAGAATTTCATTTTATGGTACAGTCTGTATGCCACTGAAAAAGAGTTGGAAATAGCGCGAACCAATAACGCAGAAACACTCAATAGACTTTTAAAGGAATATGCTGAAGAAATTGATAAAATTAACAAATCAAGACGTTTTTACGAACGGATTATTCAGCCAGCAAGCGGTCAAATACAGGGTTTCGATGCAGCATTGGAAATAAATTATTCTTCATATGAGATAAAAAGTACCGTATTGGAGAAGGTGCACTAATAGGCATGAAATTAAGTGAACTTTGTTCTTGTTTAAAAGAACATCAATCTTATGATTTTGTGGAAAAGGAAGTTTATGGAATAACACATAACTCCCAAAAGATAAAAGGGAGCTACGTGTTTGTTGCCATTAAAGGCCATAAGTTGGATGGGCATGATTTTATTGATGATGCAATGGCAAGAGATGCTGCCGCTCTTGTCGTAGGAAAAAGGATAGAAATAACTCCACGGATACCACAAATTGTTGTATCTGATACCCGCAAGGCTTTGGCGTTTCTTAGTGATCATTTTTATGGTGGACCTTCTTCTAAAATGACGGTAATCGGTATTACAGGAACGAATGGAAAAACAACAACTTCATATCTCACAAAATCAATAATTGAGGCTTCCGGCAAGAAAACAGGACTGATCGGTACAATTCAATATCAAATAGGGAACAGAGTGATACCGGCGCAGGAAACGACCCCTGAATCCATTGAAATTCAGAGTTATCTTTCCGAAATGCTCAAATCCGGCGTAAAATACGCAGTAATTGAGGCATCTTCTCATGCCCTCTCTCAGCACAGACTCGACAGTGTTCGTTTTAGTTCGGCAATCTTTACAAATTTATCAGTTGAGCATCTCGATTATCATGAAAATATAAAAAATTACAGAACAGAAAAACTCAAACTGGTAAAAGGACTTAGTAGAGATGCATTTACCATACTCAACGCCGACCATAACGCCAGCAAACATTTTGCTGAGTATACAAAATCACAGGTAATTTGGTATGGTATAAAGAAAAAAAATGCAGATGTAACTGCAGAAATTATAAATATGAATGCTGATACAACAGAATTTTTATTAAATTCCCCGTGGGGCAAAAACATAATCAACTTAAACCTGGTAGGTAAACATAACGTTTATAATGCATTGGCTGCTGCTACAAATGGGCTGGCGCTAGGTTTTAAAATCGACACGATAAAAACCGGTATTGAATCTTTAAGCGGAGTACCCGGACGTCTGGAAAAAATTGACTATGGGCAGGATTTCCACATTTATATTGACTTTGCACACACACACCAGGCGTTACATACTATTCTGAGCACTATCCGTGCAACAACAACAGGACGCATCATATTGGTCTTTGGATGCGGTGGAGACAGAGATAGAAAGAAAAGACCCAAGATGGGGCATATTGCAGAAAAATATTCAGACCTTTTCTGGATAACAAGTGATAATCCCCGTTCCGAGGACCCTCTCAAGATTATCCATGAGATTCAAAAAGGAATAAAGAAAAACACTTCTTGCCGAATACAACCCGACAGAAAAATCGCCATCGAAGAGGCCATTTGGGAAGCAAAAAAGGGTGATGCTGTAGTAATTGCTGGAAAGGGTCACGAACAATATCAGATATTAAAAAATACCATTATTCCATTTGATGATCGTGAAGTTGTGATACAAACCTTACAAAATAATATGGCCTTACACAGTTAATAAGGTAAGGGTGATAAAATGGAAATCCTATCCCTCGACGAGATACTGAAATCAATTTGTGGCCAGATAATATTCGGTAATAGAGCTGCAAAGATAAAGGGTATATCTACGGACAGTCGAACTATTAAGCCGGGTGACTTATTTTTTGCGCTCAAAGGGGAACGGTTTGATGGCCATCAGTTTGTTATGCATGCAATGAATACAGGAGCAATGGGGGCTGTTATTTCAAATGAATATAAAATAGAACCAAAACACAAAAACCTTTTAATAATTCGAGTAAAAGACACTACAACGGCGTTAGGAGATTTAGCGAAATATTACCGCAAAAAATTAAACGCAAAGATTATCGGTATTACCGGGAGTAACGGTAAAACCACTACAAAAGAAATGACGTATCATTTATTGTCCCGATTTGGTCCTACAGCAAAATCACAGAAAAGCTTCAATAATTTCATTGGTGTGCCCGTGACAATATTTGAAATAGAAAATAGACATAAATATGGCGTGCTGGAAATGGGTACGAATGCTCCCGGAGAAATTCGACGACTGTCTGAAATTGGCGCCCCTGACGTTGCAGCAATTATTAACATTTCTAAAACGCACCTGGAAGGACTTAAGAGTATCGAAGGAGTTGCACAGGCAAAAGCAGAAATATTAGAAAACCTCAGCGAGGGTGGGGTATTTGTATATAATGCCGATAATCCATGGTGTGCTAAAATTGCCAGCCGTTTTAAAGGGAAAACAGTAGGCTTTGGTTTTAGCTCACAGGCACATATTAGGTGTACGGATGTAAAGAAAAAAGATAAAGGGTATGTTTTCGAACTCAATGAACATTTAAACATTCCTCTTCCTATCCCTGGATATCATAATATTATGAACTGTTTGGCTTCTTTTGCGATTTGCAAAGCACTAGGTCACGATATTTACTGCGCAAAGGATACCTTTTCCTCTTTTAACCTACCTTTAATGAGAATTGAACAGCAAAGAATAGGAAACATTACCATTATCAATGATGCTTACAATGCAAATCCCGAGTCTGTACGTGCTGCCTTACAATATCTCAGTGAAATTGATGCAGTGGGTAGAAAAGTTTTTGTATGCGGCGACATGCTAGAATTGGGAAATGAGTCTGCCCAGTTACACAAGGAAATTGGGGAAACAGTATCTTACCTAAATATTGATTTATTATGGACAGTAGGAAATTATGCGTCTGAAATTGCAAAGGCGGCAAAATCATCAGGCACACCTGAAAAGCATGTCATCAGTTTTCAGGATGTTTCAGACATTACGGCTACAGAAATAAATGAGATGAGAGAGAATGATATAGTATTAATCAAAGGTTCCAGAGGCATGCATATGGAAAATATTATTGAGAAGTTTAAAGAATATTTCTCAAAGCGTGTGCCGGTCCATAATTGTAATTAACGAATAAATTACTAAGCTAAACCCCCAGCTACGCCGGTGGTTCTGACTTTAATGATTTATTAAGTGGCATTCTTGGACACACACAAATGTTTAAAGATGGGAATTACAATATCGTAATAACGGATGTTGGATTATCCGATATCTCCGGTTGGGCGGGCTCTAAAAAAGCAAAAGGCATGTTACCTCATGTACCAGTCGTATTTATGACAGGATGGGGCAATCAACTCAGTTCATCTCAGTTAAAGGAATGTGGTGTAGATTTTATACTTGTCAAGCCTTTTAAGATAAGAGAGATTTCATCGATTATAAAAAAGGCAAATGATTCTAAAAAGATGTTTAAAGTGGACAAGGAAAGAGGTTAAAAGGGCTTTGCTATACAATTGGTTTTCTTCGATAAATTCACTAGAAATATTTAAATATATATCTTTTCGTTCCTGTCTGGCTGCTTTTACTGCTTTTTTGATCAGTATCATTTTCGGTTATTTGTTTATCAAGAAACTACGGACTTTAAAGGTCGGTGAAGATACCACAAAAACAGACTCTGTAGAGATCAAACGCATGCACTTTGATAAAAAAAATACACCGACAATGGGAGGTATCGTCATAAATATCTCCATCTTGGTTTCCGCTCTATTCTGGTGTAATGTCTACAATGAATATGTCCTTTTAATGATGTTTACGTTGATATGGTTCGGTGCGCTTGGGTTTATCGATGATTATATCAAGCTTACACAAAAGAATGCAGCCGGTTTGAGTGATGTATCAAAATTATTATTTCAATCAGCATTGGGGCTCATACTGGGATTGGTTTTATATTTCCATTTCAGCAAGTTTACATGGGGCACACAGCTTGTAATTCCTTTTGTAAAAGATTTTAGACCAGACATAGGACCTTTTTATATATTGGCAGTTGCTTTTTTTATTGTTGGGATGTCTAACGCAGTAAATCTTACCGATGGATTGGATGGATTGGCAATCGGGTGCAGCATCATTGCTGGAATTGCTTTTACTGCTATTGCCTATGCTTCAGGAAGGGTCGATTTTAGTAATTATTTGCGCATTCCTTATGTCCCAGGAAGTGGAGAATTGAGCGTCTTTTGTGCTGCACTCGTAGGAGGAAGTTTAGGATTCTTGTGGTACAATTGCTTTCCTGCACAGGTTTTTATGGGCGATACAGGTTCGTTGACATTAGGCGGCCTACTAGGATTGGTTGCTATTATTGTAAAACAAGAGTTATTGATGGTAATTATAGGGGGTATCTTTGTTGCTGAGGTAGTTTCTGTACTTGTGCAAAAATTCTTTTATAAGATGACAAAGAGAAGGGTTTTTCGTTGTGCACCTTTACATCACCACTTCCAGTTTAAGGGATGGCCGGAGACAAAAATCACCCTTCGGTTTTGTATTATTGCGGCAATGCTGGCTGTATTTAGTCTTATATTATTATAAAGGAGATTTATTTGAAACTCTGGCATTTTATTATATACATTGTGGTTGCACTATTAGGATTTAGTATTGTCACTGTCTATAGTACTGACCTGGCAACTTTTGGGGCAGGCGGGAAAAGTTATCAATTAACGAAACATATCTTATGGATATTAATAGGCTCGATATTGTTAGTAACCATGGCAAACATTGATTACCATTACTTACAGAAATTGAGAATCCCCATTCTCGTTATGTCCTTTATACTTCTTTTGCTCGTATTGATTCCAGGAATTGGGACAGTTACTAACGGTGCACGCAGATGGATTCGATTAGGCCATACTTTGGGCATACAGCCCTCAGAATTTGCAAAATTAGCGATTATAATATTTGTTTCTGCTTACATTGCCAAGAATCAAAGCCGCATGTCAGAATTCAAATGCGGTTTCATGATACCCATTATTATTATAGCATTGGCTGGTGCACTTATAATTAAAGAGCCTGATTTTGGGAGTGCCGCTTTTATTACCATACTATCTGTAATCATGCTCCTCGTTGGCGGGACTAGGATTATTTATGTATTTTTTACGATTATAGCCACTGCACCATTTATACATAAAATGTTATTTGAAGTTTCCTATAGAAAAGACAGATTAATGGCCTTTATGGATCCATGGCAAGACCCTTCAGGAACAGGGTATCATATAATCCAGTCATGGATTGCCCTCGGATCCGGTGGTTTGGCCGGTTTAGGTGTTGGAAGCAGCAGACAAAAACTATTCTTTTTACCAGAGAGCAGCAATGATTTTATCTTTACCATTATTGGTGAAGAGTTTGGATTTATTGGAGTGTTAGCTATTATATGCCTTTTCTTGTCGTTAATATGGCAGGGATTAAAAATAGTACATGCAACCAGGGATGTATTTGGATTTTTTTTGGGATTTGGAATAACTGTGATGTTTGGATTACAGGCAATTATCAACATTGCAGTTGTCTCTGGCATTGTTCCAACAAAAGGCATCCCATTGCCTTTTGTTAGTTCAGGAGGGTCATCCTTGTTATTTTCGATGATAGGAATTGGAATATTAATTAATATTGCAAGACAGTCTTTGGTGTCAGATACCTTAAATCCACTGGTGGATATAGAACCATCAGAAGATAAAGGTGGTAGATTATTGCTTGTGAGATTCTGGCATAATATAACGTCTAAAGTAGCAGGCTTTTCATGGCAGTAGCAGTAAAACTCGTCCATAAGTCTCTGGTTACATATAAATTTTAATCATATTTTCGTCATTGTATGCTTTTTATGTTTATTTTTTTTACAAAGTTTGTTCTGTTAAAGGAAATGGGGTATAAAAAATGAAAGTTGCTTTTGCAGGAGGCGGTACCGCTGGGCATTTGATGGTGGGATTGAGTACAGCCGAAGAGATCCGTTCCAGGTTTAACGGGGCAGAAATCATCTTTTTTGGCACAGACAAAGAATTTGAAAAACGATGTGTAGAACAGCGCGGCTTCAGGTTTCGACGGATGCATGCTAAAAAGTGGGAAAAATCGTTCAAGCATTTATTCACGTTTATCATTGCAACATGTATCGGCATTATTGAATCGCTCATTGCGCTTCGCAAATTCAACCCAGACATTGTGGTTGGACTGGGTGGATATGCCTCTTTTGCCCCAATTATCGCTGCAAAATTACTCAGCATACCAGCTGTATTACTGGAACAAAATGTAATTCCTGGGAAGGCAAACCGGTTCCTGGCTAAATGGGTCGATGAGGTATATTGTCATTGGCGAGGATCTCTCAAGTGGTTCAACAAGGCGAAAGTTGTACGGGTAACAGGAACACCCATACGCAAGGATATCGTATCTAGCCAAAGATGCCGTTCTGCCGAAAAATTCGGATTAAGTTC
>MHZD01000134.1 GCA_001828645.1 Planctomycetes bacterium RIFOXYC2_FULL_41_27
ATTCTCTTTGATAGCAGTTTTGATACTCTCCGCTGCGATTTTTGCATTCTTTGATTTGCTGATATAACCGCCTACAATAACGATACTCGCCCCGGCGTTTACCGCTTCGATCACATTCTCAGAATTGATACCACCCGCAACCGCAACAGGGATCTTTACCTTACTGCAAATCTGTTGCAAAGCGCTGAAGGGTGTTTTCCCATGCATTTGATCATCTATGGCAGTATGAACGGCCATATAATCAGCGCCCCATTTTTCTATATCGGCAACACGTTCCTCAGCTTTAGCGGTATTTATAAAGTCTACACAGATTTTTATGCCGTAATTTCTTCCTGCCTGTATACATTCCTTGATAGTCGAATCAGGGGCATCTCCCATTACAACGGCAATATTTGCGCCGGCTTTGGCTGCCATTTCCATTTCGGCACGACCTGCATCCATCGTCTTCATGTCTGCTAGCAAAGTCGTAGCAGGAAACAATTTTCTCAAATGGCGAACCGCATTCATCCCCTCGCTTTTAATAAGAGGGGTACCGATCTCCAGCCAATCAGCACCTCCCTCTATCGCCTCCTCAGCAACCTTTACCGCCCTGTGAAGGTCAACAAAATCAAGGGCTACTTGTAATATTACCGCCATTATTTGTACTCGATTGTAAAAGAGCTTTTATTCGAAATATGTAGCCCCACAACACTCGGTTTCCCAGGTTGTAACCCTGGATACCTTCACCCCTGGTGGTAAGGTATTTTTTAATTCGTCATAGAGTATTTTGGAAAGGTTCTCTGTGGTTGGATTTAAAACCTTAAAATCTGCGAGTTCATTCAAATAGGCATGGTCAAATTTATTCATGATTTCTCCAATAACTCTTTTCACTTCTCTAAAATCCATAACCATACCCAACCTATCCAGTTTTTCAGCCTTCAAAACAACTTGTATCTTCCAGTTGTGCCCATGGAGCTTTTCACACTGTCCTTTATATTCACGCAGGTTATGCGCTGCAGAAAAATCAGTTTCAACGACAAGTTCAAACACACCTATGCACCGAAAGAGGCTCTATTTTTATTATAGTACAGGTAAGTTAACAAAAAATCTTATCACTCACGGAAATAAAAGTCAAGGGATTTCTGATTGTTCACATAGGCTTAAACGCTCATTAGAAAAAAACATAGGATAATTTTATATTCATATGACCCCCTATTTTCTCTTGAATTGTTTTTGTAACTCGTCCAGAGAAAAATACAGGGTCGTTGGCCTGCCATGCGGGCAATTATTTGTATATGCATTTATACTCTTTTTCTTTTCCAGAAGCGCCTCTATCTCTTGCGGTTCTAACCTTTGACCAGCCTTGACTGCGCCCTTACATGCCATGATATTGATGAGTTTGTTTAAAATCTTATCTTTGCCCTTTAGAGAATCTTCTGCACCCAACTCTGCCAGCAAGCT
>MHZD01000135.1 GCA_001828645.1 Planctomycetes bacterium RIFOXYC2_FULL_41_27
ACGTCATAGTGAATGATGGAGTCGATTTGTTCTTCAAAGACGCCACCCAGGAGTAATAATGGCGCTTTTATACCGGTATTCCTTAATTGAATTCCTTCCTCAAGGATGGCGATACCGAGCATTTCAACACCATTGTTTAACAAAACCCTGCTAACCTCATAGTCGCCGTGACCATAGGCATCAGCCTTGACAATACCCAGGATTTTTATCTGTGGTCCGATCCGTTTCTTTACTGCCAGTAAATTATGTCTCAGGGCATTCAGGTCAATTTCAACCCACGTCGGTCTATGCATAATCATCCTTAAAATCTTTAGTAACCACAGATTTCGCAGATTACACAGATAAGTAAAAAATCTGAGAAATCTGTTTTTTATTAACTTATGAATCTTTTGTAGCGAAGAGATTCTTCGCAGAAATTTAGGAGTAATCCTACATTGTGATGACTAATAATAAGACTATTTATTAATTGTGCTTCGTCAATCTTTGTCAAGAATTTCTCGGCTTTTATTTCGACTATTACTTCATCATAAACAATGAAATCAGGAACATAGAATTTCCGTAACTTTTGATCTTTATAAAATATTTCCAGCCGAGGTTGTGGAATAAATGAAATATTTCTCAATTTAAATTCAATTTCCAAACACTCCTGGTACACTGCTTCCAGATGCCCGGGGCCTACAATATTATGAACTTCCATCGTAGCTCCAATAATAGCATGAGTTCTTGGGTCTTTTTTCATATTTTTGGCTCTAAACTCATAATTTTATTTTCTGTGCAATCTGTGCAATCTGTGGTTTCAAAGTATTTATCAATTTGTTTATATCCTCTTTGCTATGGGTGGCCATTAACGAAACGCGCAATCGGCTTGTACCCAAAGGTACGGTGGGTGGGCGAATTGCAGGGAGCAAGATGCCATTTTCATAGAGTCTTGTGGATATAGTAAGCGCATCTTCCGCTGATCCAATAATAATGGGAATAATAGGACTTTCTGCAGAAATATTGCTTATAAATTCCGACAGTTGAGACTTCAAATATCTTACATTTTCCCATAACTTATCAAGAAGGGATGTATCTTCCTGGATAAGTGTCAATCCCGCCAGAGAAGCAGCACATGCCGCGGGCGGCAGCGCCGTTGTATAAATAAAAGATCGTGCCTTATTTTTTAAAAAATCTATGAGGCACTTTTCCCCGGCAATAAACCCACCGATGCTTCCAATCGCCTTGCTCAATGATCCCATAATTATATCTATCTTTCTTTCGAGTCCATAGTATTCGATCATACCTTTCCCATGTTGACCAAACACCCCTGTGGCATGGGCATCATCAATCATAAGTATGGCATCATATTTTTGGGCGATTTGTACAATTTCTGGCAGCGGAGCGGTATCGCCATCCATACTAAATACACTATCAGTAACCACCAACCTTCTCCGGTACCTTGAGGATTTTTGTAACAAAGATTCTAATTGGCTTACGTCATTGTGCGGGTAAACACGGAAGGACGCACCTGATTGGCGACAGCCATCAATAATGCTTGCATGATTCAGTTTGTCTCCAATGACTATATCTTCCCTCCCGACAAGGGCACATATAGCGCCCACATTAGCCATGTAACCGGTAGGGAACAGTAACGCCGCCTCTGTGCCTTTAAACTCTGCAATCTTCTTTTCAAGTTCCTGGTGAAGCATCATATTCCCAGCGACCAATCGCGATGCGCCCGTACCCCATCCGTATTGATGAATAGCTGCAATGGCAGCTTGCTTTATTTTTGGGTGGTCGGCAAGACCGAGGTAATTATTTGAACAGAATGAGAGGTATGGTTTACCGTTTATTTGAACGTAGGGACCCTGAGCGCTTTCAATGGTTTTGTACTCACGCATCAATGCATGATCTTTCAATGCCTGCAATTCATTTAAAACAAATTCGAGTCCCATAGATCAGTCGTTCCCTTGATTTTGGACAACACTAGTATATAATGAATTTGAAAGTAGCATTTCAAGAAACTACAGTTTGAGACATTGTGTTCTTTGGATTCGTAGTTAAATCTATTCGATTCATGGGGAAAATATTTCAAAAACTCAGAGGATTATTACTTTTTTCTAAAGGAACATATATGAAACCTATCGGTCATTTGGGCGTATCGATTATTACGGGTGCAGCTGTATTTCTAACGACAAAAACAATTACCCCCAGTATTGCATGTTTCCTTGTCGGATGGCTGGTAGATATTGACCATATATGGGATTTTTATAAAAATGGATGTAGGGGGTTCAGTATTAAAAGATTTTCAAATGCCATGAATAACGGTGAAATAAAAAAGTCGTATATATATTTCCACAGTTACGAACTGTTATTCGGGCTGGTGTTTCTGTGTTTCTTTACCCATTTTAACTACCTTTTAGCTTTTACCACGTTAGGATTTGCGATACATTTAATTTTCGACCAGATATTTAATCCTGCAAAACCTCTTACCTATTTTATTACTTACAGAATATTAAACAGGTATAACGTAGATATTATTTACAGGCCTCGTAAAAAACATTTCGCACTCTGAATTGAGTTCATTTGAATTTGTTTCGGATTTCATCACTTCCGACTCGTTCAGGTTAGGGATGTTTGTAATTCCAATCCGAGATCCTTTATCATTTCTAAATCATCTTCGGTTTTTCTTCCCTTTGTAGTCAAGTAGTTCCCAATCATCGTGCTATTGGCGCCCGCATAAAAAATCCATGATTGTAAACCCCTAAGATTTTTTTCCCGACCGCCCGCAATCTTAATTTCTTTGTCAGGCAAAACAAACCGGAATACAGAAATAATTCTTAACGCTTCCATAGGTGGCAGGGGGATACTGCTTTCCAATGGCGTACCGGAAACAGGATGTAAGAAATTAAGCGGAACGACGTCGACATCCAAATTTTTCAAGGTAAATGCAAGATCAATGCGATCCTCCATCTCTTCTCCGATACCAAAAATTGCACCGCTACATATTTCCAGTCCAGCTTCTTTTGCGAAACAAATGGTATTTACCCTATCGGTAAACGTATGTGTTGAACATATATTGGGGAAAAACCTTTCAGATGTTTCTAAGTTGTGATTGAGTCTTTTTAGTCCGCATTGTACCAAGGACAAGGCCATTTCTTTTGTCAATACTCCAAAAGAGCCGTGCGGATGGATACAGGTGTCAGCAACGACTGCTTTTATTGTCTTGCAAATTTTATCAAAATCGTCTGATTTACTTATACTATATCCGCTGGTAACGATACCAATGGAGTTGGAACCTGCTTGTTCAGCATATTTAGCAACATCAAGTATCCTGTTTGTATCAATGAGTGGAAATTCTTCTATGCCGGTGTGGTAACGTGAGGATTGAGAACAAAAACTACAATCTTCTGTGCATCGTCCCTGTTTTGCGCTAACAATGGAACATGCTTTTACAGAATGACCAAAATATTTTAAGCGTATTTGATTCGCCCAATAAAACAAATCATAGACTTCGTCTCCATTAATTCGCATAAGAAAGAGGGCATCATCACGGCTGATTGATTCATTCTGTAAAGATTGGTCTGCAATCTGTTTTATCTTGTCATTCATTATGTTCAATCATTTTCATTCGTGTTTATTTGTGTAAATTGGTGGCTAAAATTATTTATTCTTATATTTCAAATAGACATTGCGAACATGCTGCCAAACAATATCAGGACGTTCAGACCGAACATATGTCATACAATCTGTCCCTTCAAAGCTCCATGTGGCAATATTCCGAATTCCTGCGTCATAAGCCACATCCACAGCCGTAACAATTTCCTCTTCTCCATTTGCCGGGACCCTATAGCCCTGGATCCAAATCTGAGGCTCTTTATTGTGTTTTTTTGAAAGTGCAAGCACCTCGTTGGACACATTCCGGACAAACTCCGTTACGTCTTGTTTATAGGCGTACCAGTAAGGGTCGCTTCCAAAGATATCCATGCTTTTAATCATAGCGACCTTTTCCCATTCATAGATGCCATATCTCGGATCGGCAGTTGGAAATAAACATACCGAATTCTTCAAACCCTTCTTTGATGCCTCATTTGCGAGGTGCTCAAGGAAGTTAACAATCGTCATTTGGCGAAATGCCTTCACCTCATCCGTAAAATCAACAGGCATCTCATAGCCGTATTTTGCTTTGAAAATATCGTTACATACTTCGCAGGTGCATCCCCAAATATCCCTCTTTTTACCTCCAAACAATGGCGTAAACTCACCAAAAAATAAATGAGGCTCATCCCAAAATACACCCTCTGCGCCTGTTTCTGCTGCGAGTTCAATCCATGAGGTCATTTTATTCCGAAATGTTTTTGAATTCAAACACGCCTTATATACTTTTATCTCACCCTCAGGGAAATTTAATCGCTGCCTGCAATTGGGATACTCCTCTACAAAAGTTGAAAAGGACTCCCCACCAAAAACACGTCCCACACCCCAGGGATCAAGAAAGACTTCCAAGCCAACATCATGACTCGCCTTCACAATATCAACCATCGTCCCGGAATGGTATGTAATGTCATGTTCACTCATGGTGTGAACAACGAAATTACATCCATCGTCAATCATCTTTTTCATGTCTTCACAAACATGACGCAATATGCGATTTGCAAAATAACTTGCTCCGAGTTTCATGTTAGTTATGTTAACCTTATCAATATATTATGTCAAGAAAATCCATTGAGATACCGTTTTTTACTTGCGCAGAAACCAAGAAATTGCTATTATACCCCCACTTGTAATCAAGGCTCTGCCATGTGCGTGTTTCGAGGCGTTATTTTTAAGGACCTATAAAAATAATTTGGGAACCCGTCTTTGCTAGTAGGCGTACAATTCTTAATGAAGAAAGGTACAAGGCTATCATGGGGTAGACCACCGTGAAATACGGGTCCAAAAGATAGTCTCCCACGGCATTGCGGTGGAGTCTTAATTCTTGTCTTTGCAAACACTTCAGTTACGCACGTATCTACCAGATTTACACAACCAAAAGTCTCCCCTTTTCACAAACGCTATATTTTCTTGAATTGACATATTCAAATTTATATAATATTTTCAAATAATCAGGAACCTTATTCTACATTTTATTGTTTCACTAAACGAAAATCGCTAACGATGAGGGAAGAAAACAAAAGAAGGAAAGAGTTTGAAGATATTGCTATGGAACATCTCGATTCCCTCTTTAGCATGGCAATACGGCTGGTATTCAATAAGGAGGCGGCTGAAGACCTTGTCCAGGAAACTTACTTAAAAGCATATCGATTTTTCGATACTTTCCAAAAAGGAACAAACATAAAGGCATGGCTCTTTAAAATCCTTCGGAACACCTTTATAAATAAGTATAGGAAAACGGTTAATTTACCAAGTGAAATTTTTTATGAAGACGTCGAATCGGTTAATTCAAATCTATCTTATAAACAGGAAAGCGATTCTGCAGAATTAACTGATACCTTAGAAACTAAATATAACGACCTCGGCAGCTTAATGGAAGACGATGTTAAACGCGCAATAGATAGCTTGCCGATTGAATACAAAGAAGCTATCTTGCTTTCAGACGTAGAAGAATTATCCTATAATGACATTGCGGAAATTACAAACGTGCCGATTGGAACAGTAAAATCAAGACTGAATAGGGGTAGAAAGTTGCTCCAAAAAAGTCTATGGGAATATGCAAAAGATAGAGGTTTTATTAAGAGGGGGAAATGATGGTTTGCGTTGAAGCAATTAAATACCTTTATGAGTTCCTGGATAAGGAAATTGATAAATCTCAATATCCGATCATTAAAGAGCACCTTGACAACTGCTTTGAATGTCGTCAAAGATACGAATTCGAAAAGGGCGTTCGATCATTAGTAAAGGCATTTTGCTTGAATACTACAGCCCCCGCATACCTCCATAGTAAGATCATCGAAGGTCTCGGCTCCGTTGATGCAGAAATATCAGAAAATAAAGATATACAAGCCATTTCTGAGCAAAAAGTAACACGCGCGGTATTTTCACCCCGTTTCTATGCAGTAGCAGCCTCCATTCTTCTTTTGATAGCAGGTGGCGTTTTTTACTACGCCAATTATTATAATTATAATAACGATTTCATATCAATTGTCGATAACGCCGTCAAAAATCATGTTGTAGCAGTAAATGATAATTTGGTATTTAATGAAAAAACCTCGGTTGTGAGCAATGTGAATAAATATTTCGGAAATAACATAAATAACAC
>MHZD01000136.1:0-138 GCA_001828645.1 Planctomycetes bacterium RIFOXYC2_FULL_41_27
AAGGGGGAGAGTTCAATACCATGGACCCAGCCTTGTTTCCTCAGGCAGGGCTGCGATTCCTGATTTGCCGGTTATCTACATACCGTGACGTATCGGCATCCATCTCTCACGGATTGGTAGCTCAGATTGCCCAGGAAG
>MHZD01000136.1:302-6259 GCA_001828645.1 Planctomycetes bacterium RIFOXYC2_FULL_41_27
CTGCCAAAACTCCTGCATTTTTCAGGTATTCCACTCTTCAAAAACGAACGCATGATGCGCCAGGAAATTCCCATCGTTGTGCTTGGGGGAGCCAGTGCGGCAGTCACGTCAATCTTGCATGGACCGATAAAAGAGCAGGGGTTTGGGAATAACTATGGACTCGTAGATGCCGTACTTATTGGTGAAGGGGAATTTTCTATAAAACAATTTCTGGAGGTTGTAAAAAAAGGGAAGTCAATTGGTTTGACAAAGGCAGAAATTTTAAATGCCTGTCACGGAAAGGTGGATGGGTTCTATGAACCCGATAAATACGAGCATCGGTATAAAGCGGTTGTACATAATTCTTCAGAGTTACAAGAAATAACCAAACATACCTCCCCTCAATCCCCCCCTTCGCAAGGGGGGGATGGGGGGGTGGAAAATCCATTTACAGGTGAGGAAGTTTTGGTAGAAATTGTACCGAAAGAACCCTCTGTATCATTTCCCGTAAAAAGCGCAGTTGTATACGATCTTGATCAGGCAAGAACCATGGAATCCGGTCCTGTATGGTACGAAGAAGAAAGCCTGGGTACTGGAAGTGTGCAAATCAGTAACGGATGCCCGTGCTTCTGTGCCTTCTGCGCTGAAAGCTGGGAGAGGAAACCCTATCGGGAACGGTCATTATCAAAACTCCTGGAAGCGCTGAGATCGGCAAAGGCGCATCAGGGACTCGATACCATCAACTTCCTGAGTTTTAATTTTAATACCCATGCGGAACTCTATCCCATGATCTTGTCCTTTTATGAGGAAATGGCCAACGTCAGTTTGAAAAGTCAGCGGTTTGATCTCTTATCCGCCGACCGATTTCTTGCGGAAGTCCAGCAAATAATCGGGAAGACAACGGTAAGCTGCGGGATGGAAGGTATCAGTGAGCGGTTACGACGTTACCTGCACAAAAATCTTATGGAGGAACAAATCTATAAGTCCTGTGAATTCCTGTTTGAAAGGGGTATCAGGGAACTCAAGATTTTTTTAATCGGTACGGGATTGGAACAAGCGGAAGACTTCGGGGAATTTGGAAGTTTCGTAAAACGCCTTGCAGCTCTGAAAAGTATGTCCGATAGTAAAGTACGCATCATTTTTAGCCTGACACCCCTCTATTACCCGCCGCATACCCCTTTACAATATCATGCTTGTATTACAGCTATCGAAGACAATAAGAAGTTAAAAAGGGAAATCGAACGTATCTGTAAACTCAACGGCATGGAATTTCGGGAAAGCGCTTCGCATGAAGAAACATGGCTGATGCAATTATTCGCTATGGGGGATAGACGCCTGACACCAGCCCTTATCCGTTCATCGATTACCGATGGTTTTTTGTATTACAATACAGTACCCAAACAGGTAATCAGGGACTGGCGCACTTATTTAGCAGAACTGGGATTATCAGAAGAGACTTATTTCAGGGCAAAGGGGAAAGAGCACGTCTTTCCATGGGATGATGTCGATATGGGCATTTCAAAGAAATTCCTGTGGGAAGAATATGAACGCTCTGTCCGTTTTACAGAACGTGAGTATTGTTTGGGGCGCCCCTCTATAGAAGCTCAATGTCTTGGTTGCGGGGCATGTCCTACGTCCGCACAGGTAAAAAAGATTACACAACACAAGATTTCTCAGCCATTTCTTTTGGAAGAGCTCCAACGAATTGCAGATAGTAAACGAAACATCCTTACCCTCCGGGTGTTTGTGGGAATCGAACCTGCGATGCGCTTGGTGCCAAAAAGGCTTATTGGAGTTGCCATCGCACGCGCGCTCATGCTGGCAATGCCTGAGATTGTTCCGCATTACTCTTCATTGTCTGGACATCTGAGTGATTTCGCCGGAGATAAAGCTACTGTAGATTTCACGTACGGAATAAATGTTTATCACCTTGCCTTTTTATCAAAGGATAAAGCTAAAGAATTATTAAACAATGAAGCCCTCTCCAGGAAATTTAATGGTATACAAGGATATTGCCAGGGCTTCAGAATTAAGGAATTTGTTGTAGATCCAGGTGATATGCTTGATGTGAAATATATCCTCTATAAGATGTATTTTAACATAAACTTTACTGCATCTTTTATAGAACAAAAATTGGGAGAATATCTTCATGCCAACTATGTCAAGCATACGTTATTAAAAAGAGATGGCTATACGATATTCAGAGTAGATTCAAAAAACAAAAAGAACGCTGTGGTCGTTTACGCAAGGATTAATAAAATCAAACAGTCGAAAGAAGCAGATGCTGCGTTTTCCATTTTAATGGCTGTTACAAGGCGTTTCGATATCCAAACATTTCTGGAGACTTGTTACGGATTCGAGAGAAGACGCGAGGTCGTTTGTACGAGGATAGAAGCCTTGGGCTACTATGGAAGAAATCCGGTTTTACAAAAGAATGTAAGATGTATTTCATGCACTGATTATATTAATGAAACATTTCTCGTCGGTCAACCCTTAAGAGAACATCAATGTCTTGTTTGCAGCATAGACAAGGAGCAGCTTTGATCTCAAAAATCTTGTTCCAAAAATCAACATGTATTTTGAGGAGTTTATAGAATCAGAATAAAAATACCGATAATCATAGAGACCAGGGTAGTGGTAAATCCCACCTTAAAAAAATCCCAGAATCCAACATGGACATAGTCCTTCGATAGTTCCATGACAATCATATTTGCCACTGAACCCATAATCGTTAAATTGCCAGCAAAGGTACTGCTCATAGCCAACGCATACCACATGGTCTTTGGGTCAATAAATTTGTCAATCCACGCTGCCGATAATAGGACAAAGGGCACATTTGAAACAAGGTTGGAAGCAATTACAGAAAAGATACTGAAATGAATAATTTGGCTGGATGCCGTATTTCCCAGATAAGGTTCAACGGCATTGTGAGCCAGGGTTAAAAAACCAGCCTTACTGATACCGCCAACCACAATAAATAATCCACTGAAGAATAATAACAGCGTCCAATCAACCTTTTCCATCACATGCTGCGGTTTCGTTCCTGATAGTATGATGAGTGCAAGCCCGCCTGTTATTGCAGACAATGGAAGATTGCCCGTAAAGATAAACCCTAAAAAGATAAAGAACAGCACAACGAGAGACTTTGTGGTAAGTTTAATATCGAGCTCTGGTTTTATTAATGCAATTGCATCCATTTTTTTAAAGCTAATATCTTTCCTGAATAATAGAGAAATGATAAAAACATTAGCTACAAGACTTAGTAAACCAATCGGTAATAGGTGGAGCGTAAAGTCCACATAAGGTATTTTCGAAAAAACGCCTATAAGCATGTTTTGTGGATTACCTGTCAAGGTAACTACGCTACCAATGTTGGAAGAGGTGGCCAGGGCTATAAGAAAAGGAATTGGATTGAGCTTTGTCTGATTTAAGGCAAGTATGAGGAGCGGGGTAAACATCAAACAGATCGTGTCGTTCACGAAGAGTGCTGATAGAATGCCGCTGGAAAAGGAAACAAAACATAATAAAAGGAAGGAATTTTTGGCATGGGTAATCAACAAATACGAAAGATATTTGAAACAATTCGCAATCTTGAGATAGGCGATAACGAGCATCATGCCCAGTAACAGCAAAATGGTATTAAAATCAATGGCACGATAAGCCTCGTCCAGCGTTAACACGCCGCAAATCACCATCAATACAGCTCCTAATAACGCCGCTGAAGGTCTGTCCAGCCTGTGCCACTTCATCTTCTGGGCAGAGATGATGATATAAGTGAGGATAAAGATGAGTAGCGATTTAATTAGCAATTTTTCTAATTTCCTTTACCCGTTTTAATAAGATTGTAGATACGATGATTCTCAAAAATGATGAAATCGCAAAGAGCGTAAGGAGTTGATAACCGAAGGAACGGGGTATGTGAGTTGCCAGAAAGCCGCCTAAAAAAGTACCTGTACAAACCGAAAGACCATTAATTGTATTAAAATAAGAAATGCAGCGGGTTCGTTTTTCAGGGATCACGGAATCATAAATGAAATTGGAAGAACACAAATTAAACCCTGCCCAAAATATACCCGCAAGTGCTTGGATCAACAATAAAAAATATACATTTCTTGAAAAGAGCCACATGGCAGGCAGCACAGATACAACCAAAGTGCATATTTTTATAATTCGCCGGTTCCCGATTGCATCCGCACGACGTCCCCAATAGCTTACAGCCACTATACTGGCAAGGGGGACGGTTGTGGTAACAATTGCGTAGGTAATATAGGAAAAACCGAGGTCGCGGAGCATAAATACCGGGAAAAATGGCGAGGCCAGGAATACTGCAAAACTGAAAGAACTATGAAACATCACATATTTCCCAAAATTTCCAACATTTAGTCTTCGCACAAATTCTGTAAATGAAAAATAATGTTCCTGCTTCACCTCAAGAGGCGGTTCGTGCATCCTGTTCAGGAAATAACACGAGACATATCTTGAGGCCAGAGCAACAAGAAATATGATGGTAAAGCCTGTCAGAGATTGTTTTTTGAATAGATGCAGGATATAACCAGCCAGAAATGCGCTGATCACCGTTGTCAGACCAACATACCTTCCGCGTTTACTGAAAAAGGCACCTCTCTTTCCTTCGGGCACAAGGTCTGCCATAAGTGAACCCCACGGAGGAGTGACAAACGACGCAAACAACAAATATAAGGTGGAAAACAAAATAAGCGCCTGGACCTGGATAGATTGTGGTAGATATGGGATCATTGCAACAGGAAGTAGCATGAGGGCCTGAAAGAAAACAGAGAGTACGATAACCTTCTTTCTACTCCCAAGTCGTTCGGTAATGTCGGCAGCCTTGAGCTGCATCAACGAAGGGACTAGCTGGTTAAAGGAACTCAATAAACCGATCTGGAGATTGCTGGCGCCAAGGGCCACGGCGAATGGGTTTAAATAGTTATCCCCAAATCCGGTAGTTGCTGCAAAAGCCACACCGTCTTTGATGGAAAGGTCAAGACTTCTTTTAACAGCAATTTCTTCGTGTTGTTTATTCTGAGGCGCTTCCACAAAACGATTACAATAAATATGAAAATATTAATTAAGGGTATAGTCCCCGCATTTTTTTAGCTTCTGCCACACGCCCTATACCCAGCATCAGAGCAGCGGTGCGCATATCCACACCTTTTTTGTTAGCGAGCGCAAGCACCCTGTTGAACGTACCGACCATGACATCTTTGAGTTTCTTTTGAATATCTTCTTCACTCCAGAAATAATACTGGATGTCCTGTACCCATTCAAAATACGAGACAGTCACGCCGCCGGCATTGGCAAGGATATCCGGGACGAGAAACACCTTTTTGTCTTTTAATATCTTGTCGGCTTCGGGAGTTGTCGGACCATTGGCGCCTTCCACGATAATTTTTGCCTTGACCTTGTCGGCGTTCTTTTCCGTTATCTGTCCTTCTATGGCCGCTGGCACAATGACGTCGCAATCCAGTTCAAAAAGCTCTTCATTTGTTATAGCGTTTGCTTCTTTCAACCCAACAACATGCTTATTTTCTTTAAGATAATGCGTGAGGTACGGAACAAGGATACCTTTGGGATTGTATGCCCCACCGCTAACATCGCTCACTGCCACTATATTACAACCGTGATCGTACAGGTCACGGGCAACTACAGAACCGACATTTCCCAATCCCTGAATCGCAATCCGCAGGCCGCGGAGGTCCTTATATAAAACCCTCGCAGCTTCCATAACCATATATGCAACACCCCGCCCTGTGCCCTCTGTCCTACCTAGCGAACCACCCAATAACAATGGTTTACCGGTAACGACACCCAGGACGGTATTGCCTTGCTGCATACTGTAGGTGTCCATCATCCATGCCATGGTTTGGGAATTTGTGTATAAATCAGGGGCGGGAATGTGTTTGTCCGGTCCTATGATTTGAACAATTTCAGTGGTGTAACGACGTGTCATGCGTTCCAGC
>MHZD01000137.1:0-6042 GCA_001828645.1 Planctomycetes bacterium RIFOXYC2_FULL_41_27
CGCCTTGGCAAAAAAGGCAATCGGTTCATTAGGTCCCCGAACACCCCCGGCTATAACAAGATTGTACTTCTTGAATACTGCAAGCGTTTCTCGATGCGATTCTATAAGATCTTTGATTATTGTATTTCTGTTTATTTCCATAAGTATAGAATAAATCAAATTTTGATAAACCTTTCAAGGAAATTAAAAATTACTTTTACAGATGAAATCTTACAAAGTAATCCTGCCAAAATGGCAGTAAGTATTTGTGAGATAAAGCACCATTTTAAAATCGTAACCTTTGCATAACTTTTTGTGTAGCAAAGAATTATTTATCGCTAAACATTTGGAACAAATCTCAGGCATAGGTTTTGCGGTAAATAAAAACAAAGGTCGTAACAGTCCGGCGCACCAGAACGCCGAGACTTCGTCGTGAGCTCAGTCGAACGATCGCAGAGGTTATTAGAGGATAGATAAAGAAGTTATGCGGGTTTTCCCCCTCCACCTTTAGCCCCTCCGTGGGTAGGCAGGGGAAGGAAGCCGTATGTCTCTGCATTTTCCGCGCCTTTGGTTGCGGTGAACTATTACCAAACGTGTTTATATCTTTTATTTCACTGTCATTTTTGTAAGGAGGTATGTGTTATGGCAAGAGAGCTGATAAAGTGGTCGCATTTACCCACCATTTCATCGCTTCAGAATGAAATGAATCGGATGCTGGACCGGTTTTTCAAGAGCGGGGACATTTCTGATTTTGGAATGGAGACTGGCGCATGGATACCGCCTATTGATTTAGCGGAAACGGACGAGAAATTCGTTGTAAAGGCGGAAATACCTGGTATCGATCCAAAGGAAATCGATATTTCTGTGAAGGACAACGTCCTCTTAATCAAGGGCGAGAAAAAAGAAGAAAAAGAGGAAAAGGGGAAAAACTACTATCGTATGGAAAGACGCTATGGAGGCTTCTCGCGTTCTATTGATCTTCCGTGTTCCGTTGATGCCAACAAGGTAACAGCAGAGTACAAAAACGGTGTGCTAGAAATTACCTTGCAAAAGAAAGAAGCAGTAAAGCCAAAACAGATTTCCGTAAAGGTCAGCTAAACAAAGCAACCACAGACTTCGTCGTGAGCGCTCAGTCGAACGATTTCGCAGATTTCTCAGATTAGATTTTATAGAGACTGCGGCGGTATTGTTAACCAAAAGTTAAGAAGAGGGGAGGATGAGAGGTTGGGGTGCTTCCAACTTCCCAACTTCCCACCTTCCCATCTTTGCAACTTCTTATCTTCCAACATTTCCAGCTTTTCAGTCTCACAACTTCCCATCTTCCAGTTTTTTTCATTCTCCCATCTTCTCATTTTCCCAACTTCGCAATCTCCCATCTTCTCAACCTCTCAATTTCTCATTTTCTGTCTATCGTGTAAATCCTGTTCATCCTGTCTTATTTTTCGTAGCTACAGCTCGCCAATCACTGTAATCTCAGTCTCCAGCGTATACCCCAATTTCCGTTTCACTTCCTCCTGCACATGTTTAATTAACCGGAGGACATCAGCAGCTTTGGCATTACCCGTATTGACAATAAAGTTCGCATGTTTCTGAGAAACTTCCGCACCGCCAATGCGTTTCCCTTTGAGCCCGGCTCGCTCGATCAGCCTGCCAGCCCCGACACCTTCGATTTTTTTAAACACCGAACCACAACTTGGAAACTCAGGTAGTAGCGGCTGCTTTGCATGTCGCCAGGCTATATTTGAGTCTATCACTTGAAGAATTTCTTCCTTCGGCTTTGGACTGAGTTGGAAGGTAACGTCAAGCACAACGTCTCTCCGCGACTGCAAGATACTCTTGTCATAACCAAACTGAAAGTAATCGACCCCGACCGTACGAAACTCCCACTCTTCCGTAAGTATGCGGCTTGTCTGGACAATTTCCTCAATAAATACTGTCCGTTTTCTGTCAGGCGATAAAAAGTGCAGGTTCTGCCACATCGCCCCGCCAACGGTACTTGGGATGTCAATAAAGTGCTCGAAGCCAGACAATCCAAGGTCTTTGCACTGCCCTATAAGATCGTCAACTATTGCACCACTTTCTGCCAGCACCCTTCCATTATCGAGGAACGTAATTTTATTTGCCCGGTTACGGATAACCAATCCCCGAAACCCCTTATCGGTAAATAAAATATTAGCCCCGCAACCAAGCAGAAAAAAGGGAATGCGGCTACGACGCGCCTCTGACAAGGCATGAGTCAATTCGTCAATCGTATGAACCTCTACAAACAAATCCGCCGGCCCACCAATCTTGTATGTGGTAAATGAAGCTAAAAATTTGTCTCGTTCGAGGTTTGGAATATTTAGTGACATAGTGCTGCAGGTAGCTGGGTAGGATGGGTTAAGCGAAGCGAACCCATCACCACCATTTTTGTCGGGTGTGTTTCGTGTTACCCAACCTTGAAAAGATGCTCTCAAAACCGCATAAATAAAATGAAAATTCTATTTTTTACGCCACCAAGACACCATGTAGGGGCATGCCATGCGCGCCCAATAATGAGGGAGCACGGAGCACCGTGCCCCTACATGGTGACTTTGCGGCTAATTTGAAATTCCCGGACGTTAAATCCTTGTTGACAGAATAGCCTATTTTATTATACATTTACAACACGAAAATCAATAATGTCTGTAATTTATTACCGCAAATAGGTAGTATAATTTATGCTAGACAACAGAAATGAGTCGAATAGAGCAAATAAATTATGAAATGTGGGGTATGCACATGACCTTAGTTTCCACCATTTGTTGAGGAGTTTTCCTTGACAAGGCTATTTGCTTAAACAATAATACCGCTTATGACAATGAAGAGCGCAACGAGACACAAGCAAGTCGCAGAGGTTCGCGAACCCTCCGTTGATTATGTTCGAAATAAAGAAGTTCCTTTCTTTTTTGGAAAACCTCTCCTCAAAGGCTCATACCATGAACTGGATGTTGAACAATTAAATCCAGATCACCCCGATCTTTTTTACTCCCATCCAAACGGGGAAATATCGGTTGGAGATTCAATAGCCTGGCTTAGTTTTATGAAAAGCGAATCAATTGACCTTATCTTTGCTGATCCCCCTTACAACATAAAAAAGGCAGAATGGGACACATTTGAATCCCAGCAGGAGTATGTTAACTGGTCTCTTAAATGGATTGAACAGGCAGCAAGGGTTTTGAAGCCTAATGGAACTCTTTACGTATGCGGCTTTTCTGAAATCCTTGCAGACCTAAGACTGCCGGCTTCTCAATTCTTCAAGGGCTGTCGGTGGCTGATCTGGCACTATAAAAATAAGGCCAACTTAGGGACAGACTGGGGACGCTCTCACGAGAGCATTTTGCATTTTAGAAAAAGTAGACACTTTACTTTCAATATTGATGACGTGCGAATACCTTATAGCAGCCATACCTTAAAATACCCTGAACATCCCCAGGCTGAAACCAGTCAATATGGTAATGGCAGTCGAAAAGACTACTTGTGGCAGCCGCATCCTAAGGGAGCCAAGCCTAAGGATGTAATTGAAATCCCAACAACATGTAACGGTATGCATGAAAAAACACCTCATCCGACCCAAAAACCGGAGGAGTTACTCAGACTAATTATCTTGGCATCTTCAAACCCAGATGACTTGGTTGTTGATCCTTTCCTTGGCTCCGGGACGACCGCCGTTGCTGCCGAACAGCTTAAAAGGAAATGGAAGGGATGCGATACGTCCCTCGAGTATTGCGGATGGGCGGCAAAACGTATTGATCTGGTGGAAGATTGGCCTGTAGAAAAATGGATAGAATACGATTTTAAAAATACGGAGCGTAGGAAATCCATCCGATGAAAAAGATTACCCTCTCGGACCTTCAGGAAAGCGTACGGGACAATTCGGCTTTTGGGACGTTAAACGATTACTTTGCTATCTGTAACACATTCTTTCAAGTCATACAAAAAGAAAAACCAACACGCATTGTCTCACCCTCCCAATCAAACTACATTTTTTATCAATATGCCCCCTCCTATGGACATAAAATTACCCGTCCTCTGAACAGTCATCTGTTTTTTGAGACCGTTACAAACTTTAAAGACGCTTTTGAAAGATTTGCTGCTTTTCTCAACGATCTCAAGAAACATCAAGACTCTGCCGTTAGGCGAAAGGGAAAACAAAATTATATAGATTCAAAAGAAATCAATAAGGTTGTCTATACAGTTCAGCAATCTATAGGATGTATCGGTGACTCCTTTGAAAACTCCAATCAATCCAGAAAGCGTATCGGTCAGTTATTTGAGAACTTCATTAAGCTTATCATTCAGGAAGTGGGGCTGGATTGCGAGCCACGTACAATCAATATTCCCATACCCGACTATCCCGGATATGAGATGTCCTATGAATTAGACTTGGTATTTTCCCGCAACAAGGCCATCATTGCCTCTGAAACCAAGTTTATTCACCCATCTGAGATAGTGGGTTCCGTAAAAACGACCAGCAAAGATCGAATTGACAAGGTGTTTCTTGATAAATATCTCTTGACCAAGTTACTTGGCAGAAATATTCCGGTTATTGCAATCTTCCTTCATGATGTTCAGCGGGCAAAAAGAGGGGAAAGTATTTTTGGGATCAATTCAACATTCAAGAGCAATCACTTCCTCGGTTACACGGTAGCTTTAAACAAACTCGACGGTGTCTACTATGTAGACCCAAGACCAGAAATGCTCGTCAACGACCGGCTACGTGAACAGATACATGACTTTCAGCAATTCCTTATACAGGATTTGTGGAAGCTTTCAGCATAAAATGGAAAAGTTGGGGTCAATCTTGTTGACAAATTTGCTTCGCTTCTTTCTATGATTCGCAAAAGGAGAGACAGGGTCAGCATGACATCTGAACGCATCAACTTCCTCATGTGAGAGACCTAGTGATGCAGAACTTGAAAGAATTAAAGGGTCAGATATTCATAATTCAATATTTTATTTCCCATATTTGGTAATTGAAATTTGAAGACCCTCTAGATATTTTTATTTCGTTGAAATTGCTGCACCGAGTATACCATCGAAAAATTCCCGTTTACAAAGCCTATCCCTTCTGTTAATTTAAGGCAAAAAGACACGTTAAAAATCACTAAAATTCGGAAAGTCTGAATTTAGCATCAACAAGAAAGTTGTTTTTCTGATGTAATTACATTATAATTACGCAAAATTGAGGAGGAAAATTATGAAGGCAAAACTTATATCAATAGGAAACTCAAAAGGCATAAGGATACCAATGGCAATACTTAAACAATGCAATATTGAGAACGAAGTTGATTTGGAAGTTGAAAAAGAAAAGATAGTCATAAAACCGGTAAAAACTAAACCCAGAGACGGATGGAATGATGCTTTCAGATTAATGCGTGAGAAAAAAGATGATGCTCTGCTCATAGACGAAACCTTGGACATTGCAATGGAAAATTGGGAATGGAAATAAAGCAGTACGATATCTACCTTGTTAATCTTGATCCTGCAATCGGCTCTGAAATCCAGAAGACAAGACCCTGTACTGTAATTTCTCCCGATGAAATGAACAAAAACATCCAGACAATTATTGTCGCTCCAATGACTACCAAGTCCCACAATTATCCAACCAGGCCAAAAGTGACTTTTGAGAAGAAAACAGGCTGGATAGTTCTAGACCAGATAAGGACTGTTGACAGGAGAAGACTGGTTAAGAGACTGGGTTGTGTAAATGATGAGACTATCATAAATATCAAGGCAACAATTAAAGAAATGTTAGTGGATTGAATATCCGAGCTAACTCTCTGAAAAATCAGTGCAAATCAGCGTTTATCTGCGTCCGACTGCAATTTTTAGGTTAAATATTAAACAACCGTTTCTTCAAATTTACTATCGTATCACTCAGTTTTTTATTCCACATCAACTCAACATTCATTTGTTTGTATTCCGTTGAAATTGCTGCACCAAGTATACCATCGGAAAATTCCAGTTTACAAAGCCCATCCCTTCTGTTAATTTAAAGCACAAAGACAAGTCAAAAAACAATATAATGCAATAGAAAATATC
>MHZD01000137.1:6087-6229 GCA_001828645.1 Planctomycetes bacterium RIFOXYC2_FULL_41_27
ATGATAAAAGACAAAATAAAATCTACAAGCAGACGAAAAAGCAAACTCAAAGCAAGGACTGTAAATAAAATTGCAAAGAGGAAAAAAGGTACCAGAGTTGCTGTTGTCAGTGAACCAGAGGTTGAGTATCGCAACTTCATAC
>MHZD01000138.1 GCA_001828645.1 Planctomycetes bacterium RIFOXYC2_FULL_41_27
ATGTGGTGGTCTTCTGGCATTGAGGCACTGTCTGAAGGCTTTAGGGAAAAAAGTCGTTATCGTGAATGCCGCAGGTTGTTTTACCCTACTTTCTATTTATCCATTTACCCCTTTTCAGAACTCGTGGCTGTACACAGCAATGGCATGCGCCCCTGCCGGCGCACAGGGGATAAGGGATGCCCTGGATATATTAATAAGAAAGGGGAGACTCGACCCCGCAGAGGATTTGAAAGTGGTTGTGCTGACAGGTGATGGCGCAGCTTATGATATAGGCCTCGCATCCACATCCGGGGCTATATACCGTGGTCTTGATTTCTATTATATCTGCTACGATAACGAGGCATACGGGAATACGGGCTTTCAGTGGTCAGGGGCGACACCCTTTGCGTCAAAGACGGGAACAACGCCGGCAGGAAAGATAAGTCCGACAGGGACGATGCTCTCTAAAAAAAACCTCTTTGAAATATGGAGGAGTCACAAGCCACCGTATCTTGCCACGATCTCACCGGCACATCCAGTTGATTTGATCAACAAGTTTAAAAAGGCCGAACAATACAAAGGTCCAAAACTCTTTATAAACCTTTCTCCGTGTCCGCCTGGATGGGCAACGGACCCATCCTACTCTGCAATGTTTGCGAAATTAGCTGTTGATACGGGTATATGGGCTTTGAAAGAGGCTGTTTATGGTGATGTAAGGCATACGGTTGTTCCGGGAAAATTCAAGCCAGTTGAGGAATATCTGAAAGAACAGGGACGATTTTCTCATCTCTTCAAGCCGGTACGACAGGAAGAAACACTTGCAAAAATACAGGCAATGGTTGATCAATATTGGAAGGAAGTGCAGGGTAAGGAATCAATAAAGAAATAATTTCAGAATCTCTGAATCAGTGGGATTATTTGTTCCTTAAACTGTTTCAGGGCTAAGCCGCGATGGCTGATACTATTTTTGATCAGAGGGTTTAATTCGGCAAATGTTTGATTGTAATCTGGCACGTAGAAGATCGGGTCATATCCAAACCCGCCTTTCCCTCTGGGTTGTTCGGTGATGAAGCCTTCACAGCGGCCTTCTGCTACAAATAATAATTGATGTGGGCTGGCAAGGGCAATGGAACAAAGAAATCTGGCCGTACGTTTTTCTTTTGGCACACCCCTCAGTTCGGATAACACCTTTTCAATATTCTTTTCGTCAGTTGCATTTGGGCCAGCATATCTGCTTGAATAGATACCAGGACGTCCATTCAGGGCGTCGATTTCAAGTCCCGAATCGTCCGCCATTGCCAAGGCATTGCAAGACTTGGCCAGGATGGTTGCTTTTTTTATCGCATTTTCCCGGAAGCTGTTTCCGTCTTCTTCCACTTTAGGTAGAAAGGGAAAATCCTCAACGCCGCGAAGCAAAATCCCTGGGACATTCTTGAGAATTTCTATAATCTCCTTTCTCTTTTTTTCATTTTGCGTAGCAATAACGATGGCTTTTGGGTGAATCTCATTTACTATTGAAGGCATGTTCGATTCTCCCATTATTTCTTTAATCATTAATTTCTAATGTCTTCCTTTGAATTTCGGTAATTTCGCGGATGCCTTTTTTTGCCATATCCAGCATCTCTGTCAGTTGTTCGTCATTAAAGGTATATTCTTCACCAGTGCCCTGTATTTCAATAAATTTGCCATTACCTGTCATAACAATATTCATGTCTGCCTGTGCAGCGGCATCTTCGGCGTAGCAGAGGTCTAACAGGACATCATCATTCACAATCCCGACACTTACGGCTGCGATACTGTTCAGAACGGGGTTTTCTTTAACAAGGCCTTTGCTCATGAGCCATTGTACGGCGTCCATCAATGCTACGTAACTTCCCGTAATAGCTGCGGTGCGTGTACCGCCGTCTGCCTGAATAACGTCACAGTCGATCCAGATAGTCCGTTCCTTTAACAGGGCAAGATTGATGATTGAACGTAGAGAACGTCCGATGAGCCTTTGGATTTCATGGGTTCTCCCTGTTAATTTCCCCTTAACAGATTCCCGCGGAGCCCTTGTGGGCGTGGAACTTGGTAGTAATGAATACTCTGCCGTAAGCCAGCCTTCACCGGTGTTTTTAATATGAGGGGGTACCGTTTCTTCTATCGAGGCCGTGCAGATGATCTTGGTATTGCCTGTCTCTACAAGCACGGAGCCTGGTGCGTATTTGGTAAAGCGCCTTTTGATAATTAATGGACGCAACTCGTCACGTGCACGATTGTCGACTCTCATAGTTATTTAATAGTTTTGGATCGCCGCAAAGGCGAAAAGAGCGCACAAGGGGAGGTTGTGAAGCTAAGAAGATGAGCGTATGAGAAAATTCGCTACACCGGAACTTTTCAATTTCTCATTTTCTTATCTTCAGTTGGACTTTGCGTCCTCTGCGTCTTTGCGGTGAATATGTTTTTTATTTTCTTAACAAAAGTTTTAAAAGGGCTTTTTCTACATGAAGTCTATTTTCTGCCTGGTCGTATACGATAGAATGTGGGCCATCGATAACTTCGTCCGTAATTTCTTCTCCACGATGGGCTGGCAGGCAGTGCATTACCTTGACATCGTCTTTTGCCGACTTCAAAAGATCGCTGTTGATTTGAAAATCTTTGAATGCCTGTTTGCGCACCTCCTCCTCTGTCTCCTGCCCCATGCTAACCCAGGTGTCCGTATAAAGCACGTTTGCCTTTTCGGCGGCTTCTTTTGGGTCTTGATAGAGATGAATCAGATCGTTTCCATCTGCCATCTGTTTGGTTTTGGAAACAAAATCAGGGGCGAGTTCGTATCCCTTTGGTGAGGCCAGATGGAAGTGTATACGCAATTTTGCGCAAATTTGAGCCAAAGATCGAGCAACATTATTTCCATCTCCGATAAAAGCTATTTTTATGTTTGTATAAGTACCGAATTTTTCTTTGATAGTATACAGGTCAGTGAGCGCCTGACACGGGTGGAGATAATCCGAGAGGGCGTTTATGACGGGTACGGTGGCATATCTGGCCAGTTCTTGAATTGTGTCCTGACCGAAAGTACGGATAGCAATTCCGTTTACGTAACGGGACAGCACCCTTGCGCCGTCTTTTACGGCCTCTCTCTTACCGAGATTTATATCATTTTGTGTCAGATAAATGGCGTGGCCGCCCAACTGCACCATTGACACCTCGAAGGAAACCCGTGTACGCATGGAACTTTTCTCAAAGATCATTCCCAGAATTTTGCCGCTCAGGCATTTTTCATCATATCCCTTGTTATGCCATTCCTTAAGTTCCTTTGTGACATTAAATATTTCCTCAATGTCAGATTGTGAAAGGTCTGCAATTGAAATCAAATCCTTACATTTCATAAACATTCTCTCATAAATTAAGTTTTAGAAAGGACCGTTTTTAAAATGTTCAAACCCGCGTCAATGGTCTCTTTTTTAACATTAAGCGGGGGCATAAATCGAATAATAGTGTCATGGGTACAATTGAGGAATAATCCCGCCTGGATACAACTCTTGATGATTTCCGCTCCATTTACATTAAGTTCAATTCCAATCATGAATCCCACTCCGCGTACTTCTTTTATTATCTTGTATGTCTTTTGCAGTAATTTCAATTGCTCTAAGGTATAACTACCCATTTTTTTGACATTCTCAAGCAGATTTTCATTTTCAATCGTTTCAAATACTGCCACTCCCGCTGCGCATGCCAGTGGATTTCCGCCAAAAGTGGAGGCATGACTACCGGGGACGAGGCTCTTCGCAATTTCTTTTTTGGCCGTCATAGCTCCAATAGCCACGCCGCCGCCGAGCGCTTTTGCCAATGTCATAATGTCGGGTTCTATACCATAATGCTGATAAGCAAAATATTTTCCGCTCCTACCCATGCCGCACTGCACCTCATCGAGAATGAGCAACAATCCTTTCTCATTACAGAGTTTTCTAATGCCTTGCATGAATTCTTTTGTGGCGATGTTAATCCCACCTTCACCCTGAATAGGTTCCAGCATGATGGCGCAGGTTATATCGTCTATTGATTCTTTTAGCGCTTCCAGATCATTAAAAGGAACGTAGGAGAATCCTTCGACCAGTGGTGCAAATCCCTTATGATATTTTGGTTGCGCGGTCGCTGTGACCGTGGCAATCGTCCTGCCGTGGAACGAATTGGAAAAGGTAATTATCTTATATTTACCTGAACTTGAGTTGTGTATGCGTGCGAGCTTGATTGCCGCTTCATTCGCCTCAGCGCCGCTATTGCAAAAGAAACACTGTCCGCCAAAAGATTTTTCAGAGATATGTTTTGCCAGTAATCCTTGTGGTTCTGTGTAATAGATATTAGGGGCGTGCTGGAGTTTTGCGGCCTGGTTTTGAATTGCCGCAACGACGTTGGGATGACAGTGTCCCAGCAGGCTGACTGCCCAGCCTGAAAAAAGGTCGAGGTATCGTTTACCTTCCGCATCCCAAACATCAACTCCACTTCCCCTGACCAGCAGAATGGGATTTCGAGTATAATTCGGTATGACATAGCGATCATAAATTTCTTTAACCTCTTTTGTGTTCATGATTTTATTTATATTATAATCTGTGTTCCGACGCCCTTGTCGGTGAAAATTTCCAATAAGAGCGCGTGCGGTATCAGCCCATTGATAATATGCGCCTTCTTTACCCCTGCCTTAAGGGCGCTAATACAAGCCAGCGCCTTTGGGAGCATACCGTCTTTGATTACCTTTTTATCAATGAGTTCGTGGACTTCGTTTTCGTGTAATGTGGAAGCAAAGGAAGTATCGTCATCGGGCCTTGTCATGATACCGTGCGTGTTTGAAAGAAAAACGAGCTTTTCTGCGCCGAGCGCCTTCGCAATAAACGCTGCTACGTTGTCTGCATTGACGTTATAAACATCACCATTGGTTCCTTTTGCAATGGGTGGTACAATGGGAATCGTACACGTGTTGCATAAATTCAAAAACCTGTCGCTGTCAATTGATGTTACCTTACCGACAAAACCGATATCTAACTTTTTGGAGATACCGTTATCAGTTTTCGTCTCGATGTAGTGCTTTTCTGCCTTTAATGGACAGTCTCCATCTTCCCAGATGCAGGCAGCTTCATTGCCCAACGCTGAAATTCTCTTTACTATGGAGGCGCTGATCTGATTGATCAGGACATCTTTGGCTATATCAAGTGTTTCGCGGTCTGTTATACGATGTCCTTCAATGAACGTTGGGGTCAAATTCCGTTTTGCCATCTCCTCGCTGATGCGCGGGCCGCCGCCATGAACCAATATGGGCATAATGCCGACTGTTTTCATGAATACAATGTCCTGAAGTACATTTGTCAGCACATCTTCATTGGACATTGCACTGCCGCCAAACTTGATTACGACGATCTTATTTCTAAAAGAACGTATATAGGGAAGCGCTTCAATCAGTATGTTCGCCTTCCGTATGGCATTTTCCATGCAGTAATATACCAAAAATTATTCTGATAATAAAAAAGAATTTGGAATTATAACAAAAGAGACTCTCGTGTCAAGGGTAAACAAGTTGGCTGTTTAATTTTTAACAAAGGAAAGAGAATGTTTGATACAAAGGCTTTGTTTATGGGTACAACCCTTATTATGTGCGTCATTAGTTTATCCGTGGCTAATGAGCAAAATTTAGTTTGAACAGCTACTGTACGATTAATTCCTTAAACATAATTCCGACAAGATTGGATTATTCTTTGGTCTTCTTACCTCGATTTTGTATATAACTATCCTGGAGTGCAATATACGGGTCTATGGCTGGCTCTGTTATGTTTTCATACGTTTGTCCTTTGTCTATAGAGAAATCGTTAACAGCGTCATAAGAATAATTCCCAAAGCCCTCGAGTGGTGTGAGGAAGAAATATGAAATCCAGCTTAACGGATTCAATGCTGCATCTCCCACAAGTCCTACAGTATCACGCACAGTTGATGGTCCGAGAAAAGGCCACACTATGTAAATGCCGGAATTCATCTTGTGTTTGGCAAGAGTCTGACCAAAATCTCTCTCGTGTCTTTCCAAATGGAATTTTGATTTTGCCGGATCAAATAATCCTGCTACCCCAACGGTGCTATTAATAACGAAACGCGCCAACTCTGTGCCTGCGCCTTTTAATTTTCCCTGGAAGAGACAATTGAAAAAACGTACAGGCATTTTGATGTTTGTAAAAAAATTCTTGACACTTACCCGTGCCTTTTCAGGCACCATGGAATTGTATCCGGTGTATATTGGTTTAACAAAATAATGGTAGGTCTTGTCATTAAAGGTAAAGATAGCACGATTGTATGGCTGAAGAGGGTCTTTAATCAATGGAGGTTCCGATTCTACATCATCATGCTGTAATTCTTCGTCTGCTTGGGTTGTATTGGCAGGGGTTGTATCTTCTTTTCTTGTGTTATCGGGTTGCTGCGCTGAAACGGTATGTTTCAATTCTCCGTCTTCATTCGCTTTGTTGATGACAGGAGTTTTTTCTTCTTGTGGAATTTCAGTTGGTTGTCCTAATGAAACTGGTGAAGATTCTGCCCGGACAGACGCCTTGCATACACAAATTGTAAAAATAAAAACGAACATCAATAAAACGGAACTTCTC
>MHZD01000139.1 GCA_001828645.1 Planctomycetes bacterium RIFOXYC2_FULL_41_27
TGCCTTTCTAAATCTTCTAAATTCTTGTTCCTGTTCAATTCGTCAGAACGAAATAATGCCAGAAATGCCTTTTTGATTTCATCAATTTGTTCTCTTGAAAAACCCTCTCTCTCCAACCCAACAACATTCACTTGCCGTATTTTTGCAGGATGTCCTTCTATAATTACATAAGGCGGGACATCTTGAACAATCCGGGTATGACCTCCCACATAAGCATATCGTCCAATGGTCACAAAAGGCTGTATACCAACAAGCCCCATCAACTTGGCGCCCCTCTCGATCATAATGTGTCCTCCCAACAACACCCCATTCGCCAAAAGGACATTATCTTCTATGATGCAATCATGTGCAACATGCGCACATGCCATAAAGAAGTTGTTATCCCCGACAATCGTTTTACCTCCACCACCTGCCGTACCGGCATTAATCGTTACGCCTTCCCTCACTACATTATTGTCACCCATTTCAAGAAATGTACACTCACCCCGGTATTTAAGGTCTTGCGGTTCTGCGCCCAAAACGGCATTAGGATGGATAATATTGTTTTTCCCTATAGAGGTATTTCCTGTGATTGTAACATGGTTTTTTATAATCGTGCCCTCTCCAATCGTAACATTCGCACCTATTATCGAAAAGGGGCCGATTTCAACTTCTTCCCCTAAAATGGCATCAGGGTGCACAATCGCTGATTTATGAATTTTCATCCCATGCCCCTTTTCTTTGCATGTTTCTATCATTCTTCACAATGCCAGTATTAAGGTTATATTATTTCTCTGAGTTATGCAACACTTGCAATCTTTTCTGCTAATTGAACGTTCAGGGAATGCCCGGACCTGTTTGCAACGATGCGTCCCTGAATTACTACATTAGCCAGATAAAGGTCGCCCACAAGGTCCAAAATTTTGTGTCTAACAAACTCATTAGGAAATCTCAATTTTGCAGGTTTCATAGAAATCGGCTTGGTCATCTTTCCGTCTTCATGCACAATGATACTATTGTCATCTGTAACTCCTTTTCCCAGACCAAGCTTCTTAAACTCTTCAATATAAGTACTCAGCCCAAACGTCCTTGCGGGTGCAATGTCCCTGCAAAAATTCTCCTCAGTAATCTCGATATCATACGTTTGCCGCTCTATAAAAGAACCGTTAAAGTCCAGGGTATACGAAAATATCAATCCTTTTTCGCAAGGTACTGCCATAACACTCGCGCCCCCGCTACTAACCATAATCGGGGTCGTTACAATAAACCCCTTCTTCTTCCCACCAAGTTCGACAGTGCCTGCTTTTTTGAGAATTTCCAAAAAAAGTTTTGCACTCCCGTCACCAGCGGGAACTTCCCTGCCGTTTATTTCTATTTCGATATTGTCGATCCCTAGGCCTGCCAAAGCTGCCATCAGATGTTCTATGCTTTCCACCTCGGCTTCTTCGTTCTTCAGAAAAATGCGCTTATAATTATTTGACAGGGAATGTACATGAGCGCGTACCCTCGGCCGATTGGGCAAATCTACACGGACAAAAGATATACCCCAGTTCAATGGCGCCGGTTTAAAATGGAGACTTGTTGACTCCCCTCTGAACATCCCGATTCCGGAGCATTCGGCTTCTCTCCCAATTGTCTTTTGTGCGCTGTCCACAAACTACTTTCCTTTGCTCGTTTCGGAATATTTTTTGTTTAAGTTATCAATCACATGATTTGTGATATTAACTGATTCAGAATGATACAAAACTGTTTTTATCCCAACTTTAAACTGTAATTCAGAAATTCCTCCACTCTGGAGTTCAGGCTCTTCCTTTTTAATAATCAAATCATATTGTTCACGCTTACCGATATCTTCTACTTCTTTACAGACTTCTGTATAGATACTTCCAAAATAGTCCTTATACTTTTTCATGATGCTCTTCTCAGCAAATTTCGCGTAGGATTCAAACTCCATATTCTTTTTTTCAAAGGTTTCTTCGTCCTTTTTTCTGGCTTCACTACCCAAATCCAACAACTGTATCTTTTCATTTAAACTTACCAGTTCTTTCTTCTTGTCGTTGATAATTTTTTGATACTGCTTTTCCTGTTCTTTCAACTGCGCATCAAACGCTTTTCGCTTTTCATATTTCTCAAATACCACGTTTAAATCAACCACCCCTATCTTTATATCCCTTGAAGGCGCGCTGACTCCCCCCGCTTCTTTTGCCTGTAAATC
>MHZD01000140.1:0-295 GCA_001828645.1 Planctomycetes bacterium RIFOXYC2_FULL_41_27
CTATCTTTATTTACTTCCGGTAATTCTACTCTTAATTCTTGGATATGTCCTCGTCTTCAGAAGAAAGGCGAAGGATTTGAATATATTTGCGAATATCGAATTACTACAAAAGGCCGGACTCTCAATTAATTGGAAGAGACAATGGCTCAAGGCCACATTGATAATCGTGGGTGTGCTTTTTTTGATATTTACACTCATTGAACCCAAGTGGGGATATCACTGGGAAGCAGTGGAGAAAAAGGGTATTGACATTGTGATTGCCATTGACACTTCCCGCAGCATGCTGGCTGACGAT
>MHZD01000140.1:308-537 GCA_001828645.1 Planctomycetes bacterium RIFOXYC2_FULL_41_27
GGCTGGAAATGGCAAAAAGGGAGGTCGAAGATTTGTTGAATGTGTTGGAAGGAGACAGGGTTGGCCTGGTTGCATTTGCAGGTTCGGCATTTACCTATTGCCCATTAACGTCAGACTATGGGGCATTTCGCCTTTTTTTAAACGATTTAAACACAAACATTATTCCACTGGGAGGCACTGCCATTGCAGAGGCGATAAGAAAAAGTATTTCCACCTTTGAGGTAAATTC
>MHZD01000140.1:574-1577 GCA_001828645.1 Planctomycetes bacterium RIFOXYC2_FULL_41_27
GAGAATCATGAGGACGATCCCATGAAGGCAGCCGTAAAAGCAAAAGAACAGGGTATAGTTATTTATACGGTGGGTGTGGGAAAGAAAGACGGTTCCTATATCAGGATTAAGGATGAAAGTGGTAATGATACATTACTGAAGGACAGACAGGGACAGGTCATCAAGTCAAGATTAGACGAGATTACCTTAAATAAAATTGCGTTGGAAACGGGTGGGCTTTATACACCGGCGTACGGAACGCAGTGGGGTTTGGAGAAGATTTACAAGGATAGCATTGCAAAGATAGAAGAGTCCACGTATAAGACTCAGCGGGTGAAAAGATATATAAATCGTTTTCAATTTCCTCTTTTTGTTGCAGTTGTACTTATCGCTCTGGAAAGTTTTTTGATGGATAGAAAAAAGGGAAATAGAATTGCCAAGGCATGTAAAACGAAGAATGCAGGTTTATGAATTAGGTTGCCTTCGGCAGCGACTTTTAAGCTCCCCTCTAGAAAGAGGGGCCGGGGGTGTGTTGCGGCAAACTTACACACCCCTTTATCCCCTCTTTTTAGAGGGGAATCACAAAAGATTGAAATCCTGTACATGAACATATTGAATAAGAGATACAAATTATTAAGTTTTTTTCTGACCTTATTGCTTGGGTTGTCATCTATCGGATGGATAGACCCGCTGGCCGACAAAATAAGAGAAGGAAATCAGTTTTACCAGGATGGTAATTATGACGGGGCGTTGGATAAATACGTGAATGCACAGATAGATTCCCAGGAAATACCGCAATTGGATTTTAACATTGCCGACGTTCAGTACAAAAGAGGCAAATATAACGAGGCATCTCAATTATTTGAAAAGGTAATAAAATCCGATGATAGAGGAATGAAGGCAAAGTCAGGTTTTAATATGGGTAACACCCTGTACCGGCAGGGTAAAATGAAAGAGGCTCTGGAATGTTATAAAAAGACGGTGGATTACATTAACGAAACAGCACCCGCTTCACCTGAACTTG
>MHZD01000140.1:1627-2086 GCA_001828645.1 Planctomycetes bacterium RIFOXYC2_FULL_41_27
ATGAAAGAACAGCAGCAGAAACAGCAAAATCAGGATCAAAAGGATCAGCAGCAGAAAGAGGACCAGGACAAGAAAGATGAACAGTCCGGTGAAAAGAAGGGTGAGGACAAAGAAAAACAAGAATCGCAGAAAGATAAACAACAGCCCTCGCCGGAAGATACGCAGGAAAAGAACAAGGACAAAAAAGACGAGAATCAGAGTCACTCTGATAACGATAAACAAAAAGACCAGCCCGAAGGGCAGCAGCAACAGCGGCCGCAGGAAATGAAACAGATGTCGAAAGAGGAAGCGGAACGATTGCTCGATGCCTTGAATCAGTCAGAAAAAGAGGCAAGGGCTATGGTGAGAGATACGCAGCAACACCAGCATAAGTCAGTTGAAAAGGACTGGTAATTTGTTTTTAGGTATCAATTTAGTGTTTTGGAAAAATTAAGCCCTGTTAAGGGCGTACTGTTTGTA
>MHZD01000141.1:0-3207 GCA_001828645.1 Planctomycetes bacterium RIFOXYC2_FULL_41_27
TAGTAATCTTTTTCTAGACCTTTTTCTTGCACAACCTTTTGTCGCTCTTGGCATATAACAACTCTCTTTTTAAAAAAATTCAAATAAGTATTATTAAGTCAAATTTAAAGCTCTTTTCATTATTTTGCTAAAGGCTGGGGAAACTCCTGTTTTTTTTCTCAGATGTTGTTTGCGTCTTCCTGATTTTCCGGACAGCAGATGGCCTTTCCCAGCCCTTGATCTCTTTATCTTACCTTTAGCGCCAACCTTTATCCTTTTTTTTAGCCCTTTGTGTGTCTTTAATTTTGGCATTTACAAATCTCCAATAAATTTATTCCGTTTAAGTCCCCCTTAACAAAGGGGGATTCAGGGGGTTGTGTTTTTTCTTGGCTATTTACAACCCCCTAGCCCCCTTTTCTAAGGGGGATTTTCTATACCATACATCGTATAACCCGCATAAATAAAATGAAAATTCCTATACATTAAATTAAAACTTATGTCTATTTGGGAGACAAGATTATTCCCATTCTGCGGGCATCTGATATCTTGTCCTTCTCTACCTTGGCGATGTCCTCTAATGCAGCAGCAATTTGTTTTAAAATTTCATCGCCCAATTCAGCATGAGCCCGTTCTCGACCCTTAAACATCATGTTAATAAGCACTCTATCTTTCTTTTCTAGAAATTTCCTGGCCTGACATATTTTCGTTTGAATGTCATGCTCTCCAGTCTTTGGCCTTAACCTTAATTCTTTTATCTGAACCACGTGTTGCTTTTGATGCATCTTTTTCTTTTGTTTATACATAAACTTACCGTAGTTCAGAATTCTGCAAACAGGCGGACTTGCATCGGGAGCTACCTCGACTAGATCCAATTCAACGCCCTTTGCCTTTGCAATAGCTTCTTCCTTGCTAATCACTCCGACCTGCACACCGTTCTCGTCTATCAGTCGTACCGTAGAGGAACGGATACGTTCGTTAATTCTTAATTCTTGTGTAATGTATATTTTCCTCCTAAAAAATGAAAATTATTTTTTTCCCCGAATTTCAGTTTCAATATTTTTTATAAATTCCTCAATTGAAAGCATTCCTTCAACTCCCCTTTTCCTGCTTCTAACGGCAACTGAACCACTTTGCATCTCTTTGTCACCAACAATGAGCAGATAGGGAATTTTTTCCAGTGTGCCTTCACGTATCTTATAATTAATCTTGGAACTGCCCGTGTCACATTCTACCCTGAAATTCTTTAAAAGCAATTGAGCTTGCAATTTTTTTGCATACTCAATGTGTGCATCTGTTATGGGTAATATCCTCATTTGAATTGGTGCAATCCACAAAGGAAAATCACCTGCATAGTGTTCTATCAAGCACCCAACAAATCGTTCCATTGTCCCAAGAACTGTGCGATGTACCATCACGACACGGTGATGATTACCATCTGGGCCGACATATTTAACATCAAATCTCTCTGGCAGATTAAAGTCTACCTGAATAGTTGGTCCCTGCCATCCACGTCCTATAGCGTCCTTGACCTTGATATCAATAGCTGGCCCGTAAAATTTCGCCTCCCCCTCCATCCGTGTGTATTTTAGTCCTTTTTTATCTAGGGCAATTCTTAAGGCATTTTCGGCATGCTCCCAAACTTCGTCCCGACCTATGTATTTTTCCTTTTCACCCTTGCCTCGCACACTCAATTCTATCTCGTATTCATTAAACCCGAAACTCGACAACATAAATTGAGCAAGCTCAATCACGTTTAAGATTTCATTTTCTAATTGATCGGGGGTACAGAAAATATGGGCATCGTCCTGAGTAAATCCCCGTACACGCAATAATCCATGCAAGACACCCGACCTCTCATATCGATACACAGTTCCCAACTCCCCCCACCGCAATGGCAGATCACGGTAACTATGAAGCTTAGTTTTATAGATAAGCACCGCAAAGGGGCAGTTCATAGGTTTTAAGATATATTCCTGTCCGTCAACCTCAATTGGAGAGTACATGCTCTCGCGATAAAAATTCCAATGACCACTGGTTTTCCACAAATTGATCTTTGCAATATGTGGACTGTAAACAATATCGTAACCCCTTTTGAAATGCTCTTCTCGCCAGAAATTCTCGATAATGGTCCGGATTCTGGCGCCCTTTGGATGCCAAAAGGCTAGCCCAGGCCCGCCCTCTTCGTGAAAACTGAAAAGGTCCAGGTCTCTTCCTATCTTTCGGTGATCACGTTTTTCAGCCTCTTCAAGAAACTTTAAATATTTATCAAGCTCTTTTTGTGTGAAAAATGCCGTGCCGTAAATACGCTGCAGCATGGGATTCGTTTCTTTCCCACGCCAATAAGCGCCAGCCACACTCAGAAGTTTGAATGCCTCGACCTTGCTCGTCCGATGAATATGTGGACCACGACACAGGTCTACAAAATCTCCTTGCGTATAAAAAGATACCGTATCATCCTCAATATCTTTAATAAGCTCTACCTTGAAGGACTGACCAAGGTCTTCCATCTTCTTTATTGCAAGACCACGAGGAATTTCCATTCTTTTAAAGATAATATCCTCGCGGATAATCTTAGCCATTTCTTCTTCAATCTTCTTTAAATCTTCGTCAGACAAATTATGCTGGAGGCCGAAATCGTAATAAAATCCGTTTTCAATGGTAGGACCTATGCCGAGTTTTACACCCGGGAAAAGCCTACTGACCGCTTGTGCCATAATGTGTGCTGTGCTGTGGCGAAGGATTTCTAAACCTTCTTCTGTATCTTCCGTGATGACAGACAGTGAAATGTCTTCTTTGATAGGGAAACTGAGGTCTACGAGTACGCCGCTGGCTTTGCCCGCCAGCGCCCTCTCACTCAAACGGTTATCTATATTGCTTGCGACTTCCCCGATAGTTATGTTGTCTTTGTACTCCTTTTTCGTCCCGTCAGGTAACGTAATCTTAACCATATTTAGAAAACTTTTTCATTACTCCTTAAAACAACTCAAATAAAGATTCAGAGTTAATATGTTTTGATTTTTAAAGTTAAGCGCATCATAAACTAACGGTGGGCGATATAGGACTCGAACCTATGGCCTCTTGCTTGCCGATTAATTATAAAAAGTGTACCTTTTTTTTGTTTTGATTTCAAGCGTTTTATTTTGTTTAAGTTATTACTAAAAACAAAGAAACCATTTTTAGCTTATATTTGTTTATATGGAATTGTTTCTCTTTTCCAATGACCTCAAA
>MHZD01000141.1:3352-12933 GCA_001828645.1 Planctomycetes bacterium RIFOXYC2_FULL_41_27
TCCGGTAGAAAATCAAACACACATAAAAATTCCTTTAAAACGTCAAGTTCCTTTTGGGACTTGGCAGCTTGTAGCAACTCAGCAAGCACGATCACCCAAACAACAGACCCGCCTATCATCTTGTGATTTAAGAATAATTTTATAATAATAAATTCATTGACAATTTTGATAGAAAATGTTAGTAGTATGCATATTTTACATTTTAAATATTATCTTTTAAAAACTTTTATACCATAGAAAGGAGGTCAGTAAAGTATATTGAATAGGAAATTTTTAGGATAGTTGTTTCTGCAGTAGTTACTTCTGTTGGTCTAATGGTGTGCGCGGGCAATTTTGCTTATGCTGAAGAAGGACAAAAACAAGAGGAAACGCACAAACATTGGTGAAAAGGAGATGTTTTTGTAAAAGTCAATTTCATGGAGGTGAAATTTATGTGGAAATTTGTAATTGCAACTATGTCTGTCGCTGTTCTTATAGCAGGTTGTGCCCAGCCGCCGGTAGTCAAGGAGGAAGTCAAGCCGGCAGTCAAGGAGGCAGCCAAGCCGGAAGTAAAACCGCTGACAGAAGAGGAAGCAAAAAAAACCGGTTTACATGGTGCCGGTGAAGCATTGCTTTACTGGAGCGGGAAGGCAGCGCGGGATCTGGCAGAAGCAAAAAAAATCGCTCCAGCACCGGTAACGGAGGTGAAAGCAGAGTATGCCCTTAGCAAGGAAGATTTCGAAAAAATGAGGCAGATTTACTTCGACCGCTGCGCAGGCTGCCATGGAGTTCTGCGAAAAGGAGCCACTGGAAAAGCGCTAACACCAGACAAGATGAGACCGCAGGGATCAGCCATTCTCAGAGCCTTTATATACACCGGCACTGGTGGAGGCATGCCTGGCTGGGGAAAGCAGGGTGTTCTCAGCGATGCAGAGACAGACCTCATGGTGAAGTACATTCAGAACGACCCGCCTATTCCGCCTCAATGGTCTTTACCGGACATGAAAAAGAGCTGGAAAGTGTTGATCCCGCCAGAGAAGCGCCCCACTGCGCCTCAGCACAAGCGCGACTGGCAGAACTTCTTCGTCGTGACTCTGCGCGACGCTGGCAAGATAGCGATTATTGACGGCGATACCAAAGAAGTAGTGAACACAGTCGATTCAGGCTATGCGGTGCATATCGTTAGGATGTCAATGTCAGGGAGATACGTGTATACCATAGGCAGGGACGGCAAGGCGACTATAATAGACCTCTGGATGGAAAAGCCTGACACCGTTGCAGAGATCCGCACCGGCCTTGACGCGCGCTCCATCGATGTGAGCAAGTACACCGGCTTCGAAGACAAGTACGCCGTAGTCGGCTGTTACTGGCCGCCCCAGTTTGTGATACTGGACGGCGCGACCCTTGAGCCCATTAAAATCGTGAGCACTCTGAGCTACACCTACGACACAGAAGAGTACCACCCGGAGCCGCGCGTAGCTAGCATTGTAGCGTCACACTTCAGACCCGAATGGGTCGTGAACATTAAAGAAACAGGGCAGATATGGCTCGTGGATTACTCTGACCCAAGCAACCCAGGAATTAAAATGATTGAGGCCGAACGCTTCCTGCATGACGGAGGCTGGGATGCAAGCAAGCGCTACTTCCTCGTGGGAGCGAACATGAAGAACAAGGTATCCATAGTGGATACCAAGGAGAGGAAACTTGTTGCCAACGTTGAAACGGGCATTAAACCGCATCCCGGAAGAGGGGCAAACTGGACTGACTCAGTGTACGGTCCGGTCTGGGCCACGGGGCACCTCGGCGAAGGTTTGATGGCAGTGATAGGCACGGATCCAGAGAAGTACCCGCAGAATGCCTGGAAAGTGGTCAGGCGCGCAACCATGCTCGGCGGCGGCAACCTGTTTATTAAAACCCATCCGAACAGCAACTGGATTTGGGTTGACCATACCCTTCATGCAGACGACAAGATAAAGCGCAGTATCGGCGTCTATGACAGGAATAACATAGGTGATAAGCTATACAAGAGCTGGGAAGTCGCAGACTATGGCAGGGCAGTGCACTTTGAGTACAATAAAGCAGGCGACGAAGTTTGGGTAAGCGTCTGGGGTAGGATGGACGTGCCTGGCAAGGTGGGTGAGATAGTGGTATACGACGACAAGACCCTTGCAGAGAAAGCAAGGATAAAGAACCTCGTCACGCCCACGGGTAAGTTCAATGTGTATAACACAGTGAACGACATATATTAAGTGGCTTTCCAGGCTACTATTTTGATTGTATAGGAATTTTCAGTTTATTTATGCGAGTTACAGGATGGCACGGACAAACTTTGTTTGTCCGTGCCTAATTTGTTTCTTGTTTCTCCTCGATTGAAAGACGCGGTGTGGGATGATAAATTGTACGAAGCTTTTACAAAGCGCCGAAACGCTGAAAGAAATTAAAAGGTACTCAGCGGTTGAGAAGGAGGTGCCAAAATGGATGCTTCGCTTCTCTAAGACAGCCTCCCCTATAGTGGTTTGGAATACAACCAGGAAGTGCAATCTGCGCTGCGCCCACTGCTATATTAACGCAGTGGGGGAGGAAGAGTCTGATGCAGGTATGGGGGAACTCACAACCAGAGAGGCGATGGACCTGATCGAGGACTTAGTGTCTATAAAATCGCCCATGCTCGCTTTCTCCGGCGGCGAGCCGTTGCTGCGAAACGATATATATGAGCTTAACGTGTACGCCATGAAGCTCGGACTCAGGACCATACTATCGACCAACAGTACCCTTATAACCAGGGATGCGGCGAAGAAAATCAAGGAAGCCGGCTTCGCCTATGTAGGCGTTAGCCTGGACGGCAGCAAAGAAGTCCACGATAGATTTCGTGGGGCCAAGGGTGCCTTTGAGAAGTCGATTCAGGGGCTGAGGAACCTCATGGAGGCAGGGGTTAAAACAGGCGTGAGGTTTGCCATTACTAATCAGAACTACGACGAGTTGTCCAAGGTCCTTGAGATAACCAGGCTCGAGAAAATACCAAGATTCTCACTCTTCCAGCTCGTGTATGCGGGCAGAGGGCGGGAAATTATTAACTGGGACATCTTCAACGAGCAGCGGAGAAGGGTGATGGACTACATAATAAAGGAAGCCAGGGTGAGCAACGGCATGAACATTGTCACAGCCGATAATTATGCCGACGGCATTTACCTGCTGCAAGACGTTGCAGAGCACGAGCCGGAGCGCGCTGCTGAGGTGGAAAGACTCCTTGCTATGCAGAGCGGCTGTCCGGCAGGGGATGGGCTTGCGAACGTGGACAATCAAGGGAACGTGCACCTCTGCCCCTACTGGCAGAGCCGGACAATAGGCAATATTCGGGAGAAGAAGTTCAGCGACATCTGGTTTGACGAGGAAAACGAGTTCCTCGCCATGATGAGGGATAAAACGCGCTATCTCAAGGGCAAGTGCGGGAGGTGCAGGCTTAATCACCTTTGCATGGGATGCAGGGTCAGGGCAGAGGTAGCTAGTGGCGATCCCTTCGAGGAAGACCCTGCGTGCTACCTGACCGAGGAGGAAATTGCCGGGGAAAAGGTTTGGTTGCATGATAGAAGTTAGCAGGATACTGGTATCTGAGAAGCTTGAAAATAAGGACCTTCGCCACAGGCGCCGTGAAGGCTCAGCCCCGGTTGTGGTGTGGTGCACAACGAGGAGGTGCAATCTAAACTGCAGGCACTGCTATTCTGGCGGCAACACAGCCTCTGTTGGCGAACTCTCGACCGATGAAGCAAAAAGAATGCTTGATGAACTAGCGGACTACGGCTCCCCATTCATGATACTCTCTGGTGGGGAGCCTTTTTTACGGGCGGATGTTTTCGATCTGGGGCGCTATGCCAAGGAGATAGGTTTGCCGGTCATAGTGTCCTCCAACGGCACTGTAGTTACCCGGGAGACGGCGACAAAGGCGGCAGATGCCGGCTTCGGATACGTTGGCGTTAGCCTGGATGGTTTGGCAGAGACGAACAACTCCTTCAGGGGCAGTGGAGATGCTTACAACAATGCCCTTCAGGGAATGCGGAACCTCCGCGACGCCGGGATAAAGACAGGGCTGCGGTTCACCATAACCCAGCTCAACTGCCATGAACTCCCGCAGATTATGGAACTCCTGGTTAAGGAAGGTTTTCACCGTCTCTGCGTTTATCATCTCGAGTACGCCGGTCGTGGGCGAGAACTCATGAATAATGACTTGCCTCCTGAGGACCGGCGGAGAGCCGTGGATAGCCTATTCAGGAAAACCGTTGAGATAAACCGTCACAACCACGATCTCGAGGTTCTCACAGTCGGAAACTACGCTGACGCCGCCTACATTTACATGAAAGTTTTGAAGGAAGACCCAGAAAAAGCCAAGGCAGCGTACGAACACTTTCTCCGCAACGGCGGTGAAGGCTGCGGTGAAAAGCTCGCCTACATAGACGAAGTGGGCAATGTGTACGCCAGTCAGCACCTAAAAACCGAACTGGGGAGCATCAGGGAGAGGAGCCTTAAAGATATCTGGAGCAGTGATAACGAATTCCTGTGGAAGCTCAGGCACAGGGAAAGGCTGCTCCGCGGCAGGTGCGCAGAATGCAGGTTTCTGGAAATCTGCAGGGGCGGCTCAAGGGCCAGGGCCCTCGCTGTTTATGATGACTTCGGCGCCCCTGATCCGAGCTGCTATTTAACTGAAGTGGAAATCGCTAAACCAGTGCATGAGGAGGCGCAAGCATGATTAACATCAGCCGGCTGCTCAAGGTAAAGGAGACAGCCCTGGATGTTGAAAAATACCGCAACAAAGGGGCTGATGAGGTGCCAAAGCACCTCGTGAGATACGCAAATATCAAAGCCCCCATGGTGATTTGGAATATCACCAGGAAGTGCAACTTCTCCTGCAATATGTGCCACCTCGGCTCTGCTCTTGAGGCGGATAGTGATGAGTTAACCACACAGGAGGCTATAGAGTTTATAGACCAGATGGCATCAATGAGCGTGCCTCTGATTTCAGTCTATGGGGGAGAACCCTTAACCAGGGATGATTTTTTCACGCTTGCAGGCCACGCCCATAATAGGGGACTGAGGATAATATTATCCACCAACGCCGCCCTTATAACAAATAAAACCGCCAGAGAAATCGCTGAGTCTGGTATTTCCTACGCTGGCATCGATTTGGATGGATTTTCTCAGTTAGGCGGAGGTATGGACGTTATTGCAGGGTTAGAAAAAGCATTGCCTGCGATAGAGCGCCTCAGAGACGCAAAGGTGGGATATGGCGTAAGGATTACGATTGGAAGCTTCAACCTGCCTCAGATGCCGTCCATAATCAAGGCTGTCGAAAACGCAGGATTAAAAAGATTTGCGATTTGTCAGCACATTGACGGTAGAGACTGGAAGGCCGTGAAGGAAGAAAGACGGGCAATCATGGACTTTCTTATTGATTATGCGATGAAGAGTCCTGAGATGGAGGTTGTTACCGAGAACTTCTATGCCGACGGCATTTACCTGCTGCAACGCGTTGCAAAGAGCGAGCCAGAGCGTGCTGCTGAGATGGAAAGGCTCCTTGCCATGCAGGGCGGCTGCCCGGCAGGGGACAGGATTCTTAACGTGGACTACCGTGGCAATGCTCACCTCTGCCCCTACTGGCAGAGCCGGACAATAGGCAATATTCGGGAGCAGAAATTAAGCGACATCTGGTCTGACGAGGAAAACGAGATCCTCGCCATGATGAGGGATAAAACTCACTATCTCAAGGGCATGTGCGGGAGGTGCAGGCGTAAGCGTCTTTGCATGGGATGCGGCGTTAGAGCAGAGGAAGTGTGCGGCGATCCTTCCGAGGAGGACCCAGGGTGCTACGTACATGATTCTCGTGCGGCGAAAAGAGAAATGACAACCATTTGAAGGAAACTGCCCGCAACAGCAGATAACGAAGTGCTTGAGGTTGACATCCACAGTACAACACATAAACATTAATAATGACATCAAACAAAAGAAAAATTTTCGGCAAAGCCGTTTTGGCTATCGCTTCGCAAAATGCAAAAGAGTTACATATTTGGTGTGTAGCACATTTGTATTTTGCCTTAGCCTAAGTTACGCATTTCAAAACATACGTGGTTGACAATCTAGTGTCTTCGAAATTTTTCCTCATTACAATTCCGCTTTTTTGGAAGTCACCCGCTTTCTTTTTATAACATTTGGATCGACTCCCAGTTTCTTGTATATTTCACCTTGATCTGCTTCGGCTTCTGTTGCGACTCTTACATGATGCACAAGACTACCTTCCGCATCAGGCAGTACAACCGTTATTACCTGATGCGTCTGCAACACCTGCTTGATGGTATTCCAACTTCTCGTATCACCCTTCTGCCTTAAGGCATACTCAACGCATGTAATACATGATAGGCAAGTGCTGAAATAAAGATATGCGCTTCTACCCTGCGTTCCTTCTGGTGGTAAATCGGTCTTAATCCCAGGTCGCTTTTCCAGATATTCTTGTTTCAGCATAGGAAAAGGATGTAAATAAATGAAGTAATAAATACAGGAATAAACAAGTATTTAAGTAAATTATTCATGCTAAATATCTCCCAGCTATTATCAGTTTTTTCAGTTTTAAAGAAACCCTACTAGGGTGCTAAGGTTACGTCATGTATAAATTGGTATACGATTCGCTAAATAAAAATCAGTAAACTTATTTTAGAAGGATTTCCAACCTCTTTGGCCTGCTTGAAGAAGGAAGATTATAAGCGGTTGGGGTTTGTGTTACGGTAATTTTAGATAATTCACATATAGTAAACCATGCAACGTCCCATTATTTTTGTTACCTTCTTGTTTATATGCGGCATATACTTGGGTTCTCTTACAGAGATTCCTATGTATCTTACCTTAGTGATTTGCCTTTCCCTGTGGGTGATTTGTTTTGTATGTTTATATTTATACCAATTCAAGCTGTTCATATTTCCATGCTTGCCTATCTTCCTTATTGCGGTTTCAATAGCATATTATGATTGTCGGACTGACTCCCTCCCTATTAATCATATTGAACACATACTAACTACTCATAAATCCTTGCAACGCATTTCGGGAATAATTATAAATCCTCCTATTATATTAGACGAGAATGCATTGGATAGAAGATTACATCGATTACAATCAGGACTTGGTTCAAGAAAATCCAATTACAAAATATCCTTTACCGTCCTTGCAGAAGAGATAGAAACTGTCGCAGGATGGGAAAATATATCTGGCAGTATAAAGGTAAATTTATATCCTTCAAAACAGGACGTTTTTAACACAAACGATATTTTGGCAGTTTTCCATAAATTAATGTATGGGCAGAGGGTAGAACTTTTCGGATATACATTTCTTCCAAAATCCCCCACGAATCCATATGAATTCGATTACAAAAGCTACTTGCGAAGACAAATGCCGTCTGTTCGCTGTTTAATGTCAGTCGTAGATACAAACAATATAAAAATCAGAGGGGCGTACCATAACAACTTGATGTATCGTTTCGTATATGCTTTAAGCAATATATTAAACAACACCATTTACACGCATACGTTTAGTAACAGCGCCCCATTAATCAGCAGCATGTTGTTGGGAAACAGGGTTGATCTCTCAGACGAGACGATTGATAATTTTATGAAAACAGGAATTATCCATTTTATTGCCATTAGTGGTTTTAATGTAGGGATTGTAGTCTTTACTGTACTTTTACCATTACGCTTATTCGGGATAAATCAAACATTGTCAACATGCATCATCTTGATTATCGTTGTTCTATACGCCTTTTTAACAGGACTGAACCCGCCAGTGCTACGCGCAAGCATAATGGTCTTTATTTTCTTTTGTAGTTTTCTTATACGCAGACAATGGGATATTACCAGCGGTATTTTTGCGGCCATATTTTTTATCCTTGCCAGGAATCCATCCGATATTTTCAATATCGGGTTTCAGCTATCGGTACTGGCGACAATGGGAATTGTTTATGGAGCATCAAAGATTGAAGGCGCTTTATTCAAAACGGCATTGTTTATAGAGTCGTTACAAGTAAATGCCGAACGGGGGCGGATTTTTTTCTTTAAAAAATATCTTCGCAAGTCCTTCTGTATTTCCCTTGCCGCATGGTTAGCCACATTTCCACTTATTGCCTATTATTTCCATCTTTTTACCCCCTTTATATTCATCACGAATATCATCGTATTTCCACTATTCTGGATCATTATTGTCAGCGGTATCGTGCTATTAACACTTGGAACGATATGCCCACAGTTGGCTGTGGTTGCTGCGTGGTTGGCGTCGAATGCTGATATTGTGCTGGAATCTCTTGTTTCACATTTGGCCTCAATCCATTATTCGTATTTTTATGTCATTGGACCGTCAGATACAGGGATCGCCGTGTACTATCTGTTTATCCTGTTGCTTTTGTATCACGGCTACGTGTCGCTTAATCTTAGCCGGGTTGTAATATTCGGTCTGATTAGCGCAAACGTGCTGATGTTTTCAGGTATATTCAAATTTCAAAACAAGTCCTTGCAGGTTACTTGCTTAGACGTGGGACATGGTTGTGCCATATTTATTCAATTTCCAAATGGGAAAAATATTTTATATGACGTGGGTTCATGGAAGAACTATGATATCGGAAGATATATTGTTGCCCCGTTTTTATGGGGTCAGCAGATTAAAAAGATTGACCTGGTAATACTCTCCCATGAGCACGAAGATCACTTGAATGGTTTGGTGTCTCTTATTGAACGATTTTCTATAAAATCTGTTTTTTCGCAGCATCACTTTTTTGTGTCTCACGCAGGAAAAAATATACTCTCAATCCTTGATAATAAAGGCATCGGTGCCGCAGCCCTTGCTTATGGTGAAATCTTAAAGGGATTTGAACCCGCACTGGTAAAGTTATTGCATCCGCCTTCATTTGCTTCTGATATAACGACAACGAATGATAATTCATGTGTTTTAAAAATTGATTACTGTGGTTGCTCCACACTTCTCTGTGCCGACATTCAGGAAAAGGGAATAGTGTCGATCTTGTTAAAACCTTCTGAAATCAGGTCAAATATAATTCAGATACCTCATCATGGCTCACTTATAAATAACTTGGAAGCATTTGTTAACGCTGTGCAACCTGCGTACGCCTTTATTAATTCAAGTGATGGTATTGTATCCAACAATACCATTGATATTTTGCAGAGCTATAATATTATAACCTTACAGCCACATAGAGAAGGTGCCGTAACATTTACCATAGATAAAGATGGAATAACGTACACTACCTTTGTTAAATAAAACGTAACAGTTCACCCCCACCTAAACCTCCCCCATCAGATGGAGGAATACAAGAGAAAAATGAGTATCCCCCCCACCTCCGGCGGGAGAGGTTGGGGAAGGAGTGAACTGTTACAATAAAACATTAAAATGAGGATTTTTACAAATACATTTGTTTTGCTTATTTTAATTTATATTGTATAATTAACTAACTTTCCCCATATATAGCACATAAGTATTTACATTACTTCTTATAACCTCACACATCTTATGTCTCTTCCAATTTGGATACTTACAGGACCAACGGCCTGCGGGAAAACGGA
>MHZD01000142.1 GCA_001828645.1 Planctomycetes bacterium RIFOXYC2_FULL_41_27
GTCAAATAGTCCTTCTTTAAACCTTTTATCTTTTCCCATCTTTGTAACGAGAGATTGATGGATGTGCGGGATAAGGGACTTTACCGCCTCCGTGAGGATGTGGACAAAGAAGGTAGAATCAACATCGACAAGATGAAGATGACCATCACGGTGTAGCACAGATAGGTCATGGAGTATTTCTCTTGCTCTTCCCTTGAGTAGTTCCTGTTTTGGAACGACCCAAAGGTCATTGACCTCCGTAACGGGAAGTAAAGATGGATACGTCTTTAAGCGGTGCTCATGGGTAACCTTTTCGTTCCTTTTTGGTGTCCGCCAGATAATGGCATCCCTCATATTCCATGTCACGAAGTAGTCCGCATTCATGGACATGGCTTTCCTGGCAGCATTCTCAAGAAGCGTTTTATCGTCTGCAGAAGTATCGGGCGTTTTCAGTTCCCATCCGCAGAAACCCACGCCCGAAGCTCTATTAAGCCATATCTGAATATCAGGAAAGTTTGTCGTGGTGGATGAGACCTTAACTGAGGTTTCTGACGAGGCTATGTCAAATGGATAAGAACCATACGAAATAACTTCGTTTAGCCAGGAAATAACCTGGCTCATGAACTCTCTTTCGTTGGCGTTAACGTTGGGCAAAGGAAGATACCTTATTTCAGGCCAGAAGCGATTTTACCAATCGTTCAAGTAAAAACTAACAGATATTACCTTTTATATTGGGTCTGGTTCAAGAGAAAAACTGTTTGACACTAAAAGTGTAGCAGTGTCAATCGTATGCATTATTATTGCTGGTTGTGCGTCCTTACCACCTGTTGAGGATAATCAGGCAGAACAACAGGTAATTGATGTATACGATAGTAAGGGAAACGTAAAAAAGCGTATGATTATCAAAGATGATTATATTACGATTTATGATAAGGATTGGAAGACAAAGGGGTATGGAAAGGTGCAAAAATAGCTTAAGTACAAGGATTATCCAAATCTCTTACAACTTTCAGGAACAATCCTGCCTATTTCAGGGATTTCATTTCTTTTTTCAATTCTTCAACAGAAATAGTCTTGCCATCTTTTACCGCTTCCTGCCCCTTTCTAATTTTATCTAAAACATAAAGCTGGTACATAATATCATCAATACTGGCAGAATCAGGTAGTTTTGAAATTACATCTAATGCTTTTTTCTTTATCGTTATCATATTTATAACTCCATTTAGTCTAATTGTTTTTTAAATTGTTATGCGCATTTTATCACAGCATGGAATTTAAGTCAAAAGGCTGTTCTCTGCTGTGAACTGTTACGAGTATGGGACGAGTCATTCTGGAAATAGGGTGTCGAGCCCATTGCACTCCCGATCCATGTCTGAGAACAAGTAAGAATCGAAATGAAAATTATGGTCGTTTTGATTTTTGATGTTCAGGATTGGATTTCGGGGATTACGTGAAAACCGGCTGCTATAAAATGGCGGTCAAAGGCCGCAACTTTTAATGCATCTTTATATCTTCTCAGAAAGCAAAAAGACGTACAGTCTGTAAAACTCCACATTTGATCTCGATAATTGATAAACATATCGTAGGAAAGGTTGAAAATTTCAGAATCTATAGGAAATATCTTTATGGAAGGGGATTCATAAATCTTTCGGGCTATATCTACAGCAAGGTTTTTACCTCCCTGTCTCATAACAGTAGTGAGGGTTTCATCAAAGATATAGTCTGTAATTATAAATGCAACCGATGTTTGTTGATGAATAAGATTTTGTACAAGTAATCTTGCTGTTGGATGTTTATCATCTTTCTTATTATAAAAAGCAATGAGGAAGGATGTGTCTGCAAAGATTATTTCTGACATTTCATGCCATACAATAATTCATCAATTATTTTATTATTAGTATGACCTATATCCGCAGGGGCAGATGAAAAAAAAGGGTCATCCTTTTTTATCGGAACTGGGTTTATTTTTTTTTCTAAGGATTCTATGGCTTTTACATCTTTTCTTTTTTGCTTTACGGTACTCATATCCTTATATTTACAAAATTATAAAACATTTGTCAATGGAAAAAGTATAAACGATGTGGATGGAATTTTGATAAAATCTGATAAAAAACGTGCAAGCGCAACTAGTAACAAATAGCGTTTGTTGTTGATGTAATGTGTATCATTGCAATAGCATGAGAATTTCATCCAGCAGGAGGAGAATAATTTGTATGCCTTTCATAAGCTTTCCAAAATGGATTGTTTAAAGGCGGACACAAACGAGACATTTGGGTTGTATTTCCGTTTCTCATGCTAAATAATATCCTTCGATTTAATGTTATATCTTTTCAGCATGCGCTGGAGGTATTGACGCTCTATTTCGCTCTCTTTGGCTGCGTTTGTTACGTTTCCACTGTTTTTATTCAGAGCGTTCGTGATATATTTTGTATTGAATGCATCGAGCGCCTTTCTGCGCGCTTCCTTGTAAGGCTGAGAAAGCAATTCATCCCCAAAATCCCCGGCGATTCCCTCTTTTTTTACCAACGGCAAAATAACGTTTAAAGATATTATGTCTTCCGTGGTAAGGGTAACAGCCCTTTCTATGACATTTTCCAGTTCACGGACATTGCCAGGCCAGTTGTAATTGTAAAATTCCTTTTCTACTTCCGGCGAAATTCCCTTGATCTGCCTGTTTTCCTTTTTGTTATACTTTTCGATGAAATGTTTCAACAGGAGCGGAATATCTTCTTTTCTATCGCGTAATGGAGGCATCTTGATATTGATCACATTTAACCGATAATACAAGTCTTCGCGAAATTCCTTTTCCTGTACTCGTTGTAACAAGTCCTGGTTTGTTGCGGCAATGATACGCACGTCTACCTTCTTGGTAACGGTATCACCAAGTGAAATAAACTCTCCTTCCTGTAAGACCCTTAGAATCTTTGCCTGCACCGATTTTGGGATATCGCCAATCTCATCCATAAACAGGGTGCCGCCATCCGCCTCTTCGAAAAGGCCTTTCTTGTCCTTGATAGCGCCGGTAAAAGCGCCCTTCACGTGCCCAAACAATTCGCTTTCAAGGAGGTTTTCGGATAACGTGGCGCAATTGATTACGACAAATTTCTCGTCCTTTCGATTACCCGTAAAATGGATCGCCCTGGCAACAAGCTCTTTTCCTGTTCCACTCTCGCCAGTAATCAGCACGGTAGCAGTGCTGAGGGCAACCCTCGAAACCATGTCCAGCACCTTCTGGATTTCCTTAGAGCTTCCCACAATCTTTTTTAATCCATAGACCTTCTCCAGTTCAGAGTGCAGGTACTTATTTTCTTCAATTATCTTTTGCTGCGCAATGAGGCGGTCAATATTGAGGATGATCTCGTCAAGGTTAAAAGGTTTCGTAATATAATTAAATGCGCCGCGCCTCATTGCTTCTACGGCCGTCTCTATGCCGCCGTAAGCAGTCATTATCAATACCGAAGAGTTATATGTACCTTTAATCCTTTGCAGTAATTCCAGACCATCAATACTGCCGGGCAGTTTCATATCTACGATGATAATGGGAAATTCCTGCTTTTTAAGTTCATCCAAAGCCTCTTCGCCAGACGCCGCGGTTTTGACAATAAAACCACGCTCCGTCAGTGCATTGTTGAGCACCTTTCTGTAACCAACCTCATCATCAACCACTAATATTTTTGTGCCGTCTGTCTTCACTTAAATCACCATTCAAATTTTGTATCAATTCTGCTTACCGCTGAGAACGCTGAGATTGTTGAGAGAGACAAATAAAATTATGGAGATTCCTTTTGTTTTACCTTGCATTCTCCGCGTTCTTTGCGTTCTCTGCGGTGAGCTAATATCAATTATTTACAATTTAACCACACGCATCCCCTGTTCTTTTCTTGCCTCCAGAGGCAGAAATATTCTGAATGTCGTACCCTTGCCAATTTCACTCTCCACTTCGATGCTGCCGTCGTGCATTTTTACAATACCATAACTAATGCTTAAGCCCAAACCCGTACCTTTCCCATCTTTCCTTGTGGTAAAAAAAGGATCGAATATTTTCGCCAAATCATTTTTGCTAATACCAACACCTGTATCTGTAATAAATATTTCTACGCATCCTTTATCCGTGTGGAAACGGGATCCCACTGTCAACTCACCCTTTCGAGAGACTCCAACATGTTCGCCGTTTCCCAATGCCTCTCTCATGGCAAAAACGGCGTTGTTGGCAATATTAATGATAACCTGTTCCATTTGACGGGCGTCCATCATAACGTCAGGAACATTCGGGTCGAGTACACGAACCACTTCTATCTTCTCTTTCCTGTATTGTTTCTCCACAATGCTGAGCACACTATCTATCAAATTGTTCACGTTGGACATGCACATTTCTGGCTTTTTTTGTCTTGAGAAATCGAGCAAACCGCTAATTAAATCTTTACATCGTATAGATTCTTTTACAGAACCTTCCAGATATTCGTATAAATAAGATCGGGTCTTGCTAATGACATTTGATATTTGTGCCAATTCCTTGCAATATTTGTCCAAATCATCAGCAATACATAAAAGCTCCTTCCTCAATGCATCCTTTTCCAGTTCAGCATTTGTTTTACGGTCCATGGATGTAACAACATCATTCAATCGCTTCGTGTTTTCAGAAATAGGAATGGAGGTTATGAGTTTTAAGGCATTCGTAACCCTCTCGAATAGTTTCATGCTTTCAGTGCTGTAAAGATAAATTACCCCGATCGGGTTATTGATCTCATGGGCAATACCTGCTACCAGTTGACCAATAGAAGCCAGCCTGTCGGATTGCACGAGTTTTTGTTCCAGTCTTCTTAGTTCTGTCACATCGTTGGCAGTGCCCAGTACACTTATTAATTGTCCCTCTTTATTCTTAACAAGCGCTGTGCTCAGTAACACATTTCTGATGTTTTTTTGTTTGTCCAATACCTCAACCTCAAATATTCTTCTGAAACCATTGTGAACAATCTGGTCAACATTTTCCTGTCGCTTATCAAATAAAATAGAAATGAACGGCTGTCCGATCAACTCCTTTTCATCATATCCCCACTCTTTAATTTTGGGGTTAATAAAGGTAAACTTCTCCTGTACATCCAACGTAAATATTAATTCATTTGCATGTTTTAAGATACTCTCCAAATATTCTTTTCTCTCTTCAAGGTCGGCCTTTAATTTCAGAAGTTTTTCACGGGCATCCTTGATATCGTCTGTCATGTAATTAAACGAGGCAGTTAGTTCACCCAATTCGTCTTTCAAATGGCTTTCAACACGAAAATTTAGGTCGCCTGACGCTACCCTCTTCATTCCCTTAACAAGAAGAATAATGGGATTAATAATCCCTCTCGAAACAAATAATGAAATAAATACAACACCAATGATACATATCCCCACCACGGTAATTGCCCGATATTTAAACTCGGAAATTGGAGAGTACGCCTCCGACTCATCTGTTTCCACTAGTAATACCCACCCTAGCTTCTTTAAATATCTCGTTGCACCAATAACGTTCCTTCCCATATAATTTTTATATACACCCACAACTTCTTTTCCAGAATGCAGTGCGGCAGTTACTGGTTTGGTATTGATAGTTTGCTTTAAAATGGCATTCTCCTTAAATCTTGAGCCTGTAATAAGTCTATTGTTTTTATTCACAATGTATGCTTCACTCGTCTTACCTCTTCTAAGAAACGTATCCACATCCTCTTTCTCACCTGCCATTTTCCCTGTTGTAATCTCATTTAGCTTGTTTGCATTATACCGTATCACGAGCACACCCAAGAACTTTCCACCTCGTTTTTTTAGAACTGGCGCCGCAAATGCCAGTGAATACTCACCTGTATTTTCGTCTCTATATACATCCTTGACATACGGACCTTCTTTGCCATAGGTAAAATAATCTGCGCCAAATTCTATTCTTCCAATACTGTTCTCGCTACTGGAGGCAACAATAATTCCTGCCTGATTTAAAATAAAGGTTTCATAAAAATCTTTGTTCAAATTTGTTTTATAGACCATGTAATCATTGAATTTCCTGACAATGCGCTTATTTTCCGGATCACGATTCAATATCTCCAAGTGCCTTCGAATAAACTCATCAGAGGCGAAAAATTGAGACGAATATTCACCCGCATTCAGGATGGTCTGAATGTGATTCTTGATGCCTTCAGCAAGGAAAGACTCTTCGTTCAGGAGTTCGTTTTTGATGGTTTCTCGGGCATACCGATACGTAAGGATGGCAACCACCATGATAGGTAAAATTGACAGGAATAAAAACCAGCACAGTAGTTTTCTCCTAATGCCGCTAAAAAGATTTACACCTTTTATCATAATTATGTTGTTAATATTTTACAATACCGCATTAGTAACATCAAGTAAGGGTAATTCATGAATTTCCCCTACAGGTTTATTAAATTATGTGCCTTTCATCAGTTTTGATAAGCCTGCAATTATGATTAAGATTATGCTTGAGTATCTAATCAAATATGTTATGTTAATGACAAAGTGCGCAATCCCGGTGGTTTTTTCTCTTATTATTTTTCATAGACAATTCATAGCTCAGCACAGCCGCAACCAAAAATATTACATGTAATTCCCCACAATCCCCCTTTGGCAAAGGGGGAATAAGGGGGATTTGTACGAATATAAAAAACAAAATCCCGCATTCAACGTATTTACCGTAGGGGCAGGTTTGAAACCCGCCCTACACACTGTGGTAAATCATAGTCATTATTAAAATTTTTCAAAAAACTAAACTATTACAAAAAAAGAAGTCTTTACATAGTAATACCCTAGACAGAGTATACCTCATGGCATTCATTTTTCAAGGATTTCTCTGTTATTTTTCAATATTAACAATTAATTTTTGGGATGTGCAGAAATTAAACTAATAAGGAAATTATAACTATGGATTTTTCATTTACCGAAGAGCAGGAACTTTTCAGAAAATCTGTGAGAGAGTTCTGCGAAAAAAAGATTGCCCCGAAAGCTAATGAAATTGATGAGAAAGGGGAGATTCCCCGAGAAGTCGTTGAAGACATGGCATCTTTTGGCATTCTTGGTATAACTATCCCGCAGGAATATGGCGGATCGGGAGCAGACTTCATTACAGCTGCAATTGCTACTGAGGAAATTGCTAGGGCCGATATCAGTATGGCCACGGCTGTTTATTATCTGGTAGAGGCTGGCTGGGGATTCCTGATGGATAGATACGGGAGCAAAAAAGCAAAAGAAGAACTCCTGCCTGATGTCACAAAGGGGAAGACTTTTCTGGGTATAGCTTCAACTGAGGCTGCTGGGGGTTCGGATGTAGCCGCTATATCTACTACCATGACAAAAGAGGGAGAAAAGTTGGTGGTAAACGGCTCAAAGACCTTTATAAGCGGTGTCAGAGAGGCTACTAAATATGGAGGAGGTTATGTGACAGTTGTAAAGACAAGTCAGGAACTCGCGCACAAAGGCCTATCACTTTGCTATCTTCCGGTAAAAGATATTCCGGGAATAACTACAAACATTTTTAAACAGATGGGCAGAGAAGGCATATCTACCGGCGCCATAATCATAAAAAATGTGGAGATACCGTCGCATTATCTCATAGGAGACTGGAATAAGGGCTTTTATTATGCTATGGAGGGCTTTAACTGCGCAAGGCCGCTGGTGGCTGCCGCGTGTATTGGCGCTGCCGGGAAGGCCTTAGAGGCTGGTATTGAATATCTAAAAGAAAGACAAGCCTTCGGCTCCCCTTTAGCAAAATTTGAGGGGATACAGTTTCAAGTGGCGGAGGCTTACGCAAAACTTGAATCTGCCAGATTGCTTGTCTATAAGGCTGCCTGGATGCTTGACCAGATGTATACGAAAAAAAGGTTCCGTCATAAAGAAATAAATAAAGCCGTAGCTTCAGCTAAACTTATTGCGCCAACAGTAGCCTTTGATATTATCAAGGATGTATTGATTTGGCATGGAGCTTATGGCTATACCAAAGAGGCAGGATTGGAAAAGGGTTTAAGGGGTGTTGCTTCATATATAATGGGAGCGGAAGGCGCACAAAATATCATGAAGTTAATAATTGGCAGGGAACTTTTGGGGAAAGAATTCGCCCCTTATTAAAGCTATAAACACGTGAGTTTTTGTAACCACGAAGAACACAAAGGGCACGAAGGAATTTATTTGTGGAATTAAGAGATTTGTTTTATAAATTTTTACTTCGTACCCTTTGTGTTCTTCGTGGTTAGGCTATTTGGTTGTGGAGAATAATTGTGGATATTATCGTATGCATCAAGCAGATATATGATCTGGGTCAGATAAAGGTAGATACTGCCTCTAAAAGCCCGATAACAGAAGGCGTCGCTAGAAAGATAAGCGACTTCGATAAAAATGCGCTTGAAGAGGCTGTCAGGATCAGAGAGAAACACGGAGGAACCGTTTCAGCTTTAATCGGGGGTACAAAAGAGGCAGCGAAGGAAGCCCTGGCTATGGGCGCCGATGAAGCCGTTATTTACAGTGCAGATACCGATTCTCTGGGCACTGCAACTATCCTGGCTGAGATTATTCACAAGATGAAGTACGACCTTATTCTATGCGGGGAGGCATCCATTGACGAATTTTCTTTTCAAATAGGCCCAAGACTGGCGCAGGCCATTGGAATTCCCGTATTAACATACGCAAGGAAAATTGAGTTAAACGATGGCGAGATTGTTGTTGAAAGAGGTCTCGAAAACAGATACGAACTTACCAAAGCAGAACTCCCTGCTTTGGTAACAGTTACAAAAGAAATCAACGAGCCGAGAATCCCCACGTTATTGCAGATTCTGGGCGCTTCAAAGAAGAAAATAACCGAAATAAGCCCTCCAAAACCAGAGGCTGGTATTGAGACTTTAAGCATTACAGCTATTGAGATGAACCGAAAAGAAATAATCCTGAAGGATACCGAAGAACTTGCCAAGGTCATACTATCCGCATCCAAGTAATACAACAAAACCACAGAGGACACGGAGAAATACTCTGTATTACAAATTTATAAAGCATTTCTTTTTTAGCAAAATATTTGATCTACCTTTGAAAGAATTAACCACTAAGGACAAAAACACTAAAAAATGTTTTTTCTTTGCGTCTTGGCGTCTTTGTGGCAAAGTTCTGGTTGTAGCTTAGCCACGCTATGTTCTCTGTGGCTAGATTTTGACAATACTAAAAATAGAGGGAAGAAATGATTTTCGCTTTCTCCGAGGACATTGAAACTGCTTTTGAGATCCTTGCAAAAGGGAGGGAAATTGCAGATGCTTTAAAATCAGAACTTGCCGCAATTTCAATTGAAGGACATGGCAAAGAGGAAATTTGTATTACCTATGGTGCGGACAAGGTTTATTCCATTGATTCAGGACTACAAGCAGATCTTATTGTCGATTGCATCTCCTCGCTCATAAATCCATACAAGCCAGAAATCCTCCTGATCGGTGGAACCAGACTGGGCAAGGAAGTCGCCCCAAGAATCGCCCAAAAATTTGGAGTAGGCTGTGCTTCGGACTGTATTGATTTTTCTTTAGTAAGGGGAGAGCTTATTGTAAAGCGCTTTGTGCTGGGAGGCAGATTTATCGCTACTCAGAGGTTTTTGCGTAAGCCACAAATAGTTACCGTACCGCCGAGGAGGTTTGAAAAAAAATTAGACAAAGACAGAAAAGGCGAAATAATTAAAAGCTCCATAGAACTTGTAGAACCAAAAGTACAGATACTTGTAATAAAGAAAAAGACTCCAGAGGCGCTTAGAATTGAGGAAGCGAGCATCATTGTTTCTGCAGGCAGGGGACTAAAGAAAAAAGAAGACCTGAAGCTTGTCGAATCACTTGCAAAAGCACTCGGCGGCGCTCTGGGCTGTTCGAGATCCGTTGCTGCAGACCTAAAGTGGCTGCCTGAAGAGCACTGGGTAGGACTATCGGGACATAAGGTTAAACCAAAACTCTATATAGCAATAGGCATTTCAGGCCAGGTGCAGCATATCGCAGGCATAAGGGATTCCAAAACTATTCTTGCGATAAACAACGACCCAAACGCACCCATCTTCAAGGCATGTGATTATGGGATTGTTGGAGATTTATATGAAGTAGTGCCAAAATTGATAGAAATCCTGAAATAGTTTACCAGAAACCAGGGGGCGAAGAACGCAGAGAAAAATAAATATTTTGCTCGTTCCAAAACTCCGCTTGAGAACACCATTGCGGCGAAACGCTGTTTCACATATACAACAAGGATTACAAACTTAGCCATAATTCCTCTCAAAACAAAGTTTCTCTACCATCGCGTTCCCAAACAGAATTTGGGAACGAGTTGAAAAATAACCATAGTCATCCTCTATTTCACAACATACAGAAAGAAATGGCTAATGAATACAGGAAAAACTATTTTCTCACAAGTAATCGATTTCTTACCCCCATGCATAAATTTTGCAAATGTGACACAGTAGCCATAAAAATAAGGTAACTGTTCAGCCCCATCCCGCCTGGGGAGTGGGAACACTTATTGATAAGTTTGTGTAATCTGAAATTGTCGTATTACCTCCCCCTTGATGGGGGGAGGGTAAGGGCGGGGGTGAACTATTACAAAATAAGTAGCTTGAAACATAAATTTCATTTTGTTAAACTTCTACCTTTAATTTTGAGTTTTGAGAAATTACTTAGTACTTAGTATTGCGGCACAGACTTACCGTTTGAATTATTATTAAAAACCATTTGGCACTTATGACAGAAGTACGTATACAAAAGATATTATCACTCCTTGAAGAGGCCTATCCTGATGCAGTACTTGTCCTCCATTACCGGAATCCCCTGGAGTTGCTTGTTGCTACCATCCTGGCTGCACAGTGTACAGATGAACGGGTCAATAAGGTAACGGGAACACTATTTAAAAAATACAAGACGGCAAAGGACTATGCCAATGTAAAACAAAAGGTTTTTGAGGAAGAAATCCGTTCAACAGGTTTTTACAAAAATAAGGCAAAAAACATTATTGCCTGCAATAAAGAGGTCGTCGAAAGATTTGGTGGGAATGTGCCGGATACCATGGAAGACCTTGTTACCTTGCCGGGGGTGGGTAGAAAGACAGCTAATGTGTTATTAGGTAATGTCTTTGGAAAGCAGGCCATTGCCGTGGACACCCACGTCTTTCGTGTTGCTCGCCGCCTGGAACTGGCAAAGTTTAACGACCCCGATAAGGTTGAACAGGAACTTTGCAAAACTATACCTCAAGAAAAATGGACAAGATCATGTCTTCTTATTGGAACACACGGTCGTCGTACCTGTATTGCACGAAAGCCACTCTGTAATGTATGCGTAGTTGAAAAATTGTGTAACTCGCCAGAAAAGATCAATATCACTAAATGTACGTTAAAATAAACTCACGAGTTCTTATAGTTTTTTCCTAATTTAATGTTTAGGAATTTCAAACTATCGTTCCTCCCCCTTGATGGGGGAGGCTAGGTGGGGGTGAAAGAAAAAGCTACGCACCCTCCCTTTGTCCCTCCCATCAAGGGAGGGATTATCTTTAATTCATGTAGTCGCCGAAGACCGCCTAATGTAATGAGAGGATACTAGCAAAATAATTGTATGGTGTCAAGGTAGATACTCAAGCCAAAATTTGGGATTGGTAAAACAAGCCACAGAGTACACCGAAACCACAGAAGAAAAGTTTGAAATATAAGGAGAAAGGGGAAAATTTGCCTGCTGATAGAACGAGACATCGATGGATTCTCTAATTTATTAGCTTGAGGCGCTGGAGGTCGGTTTCGCTCCATTTCGTTCCGTTTAAAAAATCCTTAAGCGTGCCGGGAGGTAAGGTATCCTTCGCATGATGGAAATGAATAACAACACGGCGTCCGTCAGGGTGGCGATAAACCCTTTGGCTTCCTTTGCGTCTCTTGTACTGGAATCCATCCTGTTCGATAGCCCTGATGAGATCTCTGACAGGGGTATTCCTGAGTATGTGAATCATACAGAAACCGCTATGGCAGGTTCCTCGATGACTTTTATTTCATCCGAAGGTTGTGGCAGTCTTTCCCCTGCATCGACCATATCTTCGAGGTATATTTCGGCAGCGTCTTTTATGTTTTCGAGCGCTTCATGTCGTGAATATCCCCAGCTCGAACAACCGGGAAGCGCGGGGATTAACGCGCTCCAGCGTCCGTCTTCCTCTTCTTGTAAAGTAACTTTGAGAACAAACGTCTTCATTAAAATGCCTCCCATTCATAAAGGTGTTTATTGGATTGAGGTTTTATCGTTTAAATTGTATGGCCGATGACGAGTGATGTCAAGCTTAATTGATGGAAGGGATTTTGCCTAAGCAAATTTATACATGATAGAGGATAGTCAATAACAAGAAACCACAGATTTCACGGATTACGCAGATAAAAAATCATAGGGACGAACGGCCGTTCGCCCCTACATTGGTTTGTTTCCAAACTCATTTACCCCGCCTTCGCTGTTCTCCTTTCTCACCCATATTTTTGTCTATAAGAGACTGAGATCAAGCCAGAAAACCGTATTCCCTTGACATTCATTACCCTCTTTTTTATAATTTTGTAAAAGCTTATTTCTCAATGAATTCGGAGGGTTTTGCCAGATTTTTATGGAATATTCAAATAGAGGTTTCAATGCCTGCCTTGTCGGTTTGCAATGGGGTGACGAGGGCAAAGGTAAGATTGTTGATATTCTCACGGAATCGTTTGATATAATCGTCAGATACCAGGGAGGCAGTAATGCAGGTCATACGGTCGTCGTAAACAATGAAAAATTTGTATTGCATCTCATTCCTTCAGGCATCCTCAGAAGGAACAAATGCTGCGTCATTGGCAGCGGAGTAGTCCTTGATCCCCGCCAGTTACTGGAAGAAATCGATGAGTTACGGGCGAAAAATATTGAAGTTGGAAACAACCTCCGCATCAGCGAGATAGCACATCTTGTATTTCCTTATCATAAAAAATTAGACGAACTTTCCGAGTCTGAAAAAGGGGATGAAAAGATTGGCACGACCCGCAGGGGGATTGGCCCGTGCTACACCGATAAAATGGCTCGTAACGGTATACGGGTTGCTGAGCTTTTCCATCCCGAACACTTTAAACAGAGAATCAAAAAAATCGTAGAAGAAAAAAATAAGATATTCGTTCAGCTGTTTAATACAGATGCATTATCATGGAAGGATATTTATGATGAATACTGTGGGTATGCAGAGCAGATAAAACCTTTCGTATGTAATACGGTGGTATTCATGGACGAGGCCATTAAGGCCAAAAAGAAGATATTGTTCGAAGGTGCTCAGGGATCGATGCTTGACGTGGATTTTGGCACGTATCCCTTTATTACCTCTTCGTCCGTTACTGCTGGTGGCGCTGCGATTGGGGTGGGTATTTCTCCCAGGCAGATTCATAAGGTGCTCGGTATAATGAAATCCTACACAACCCGGGTTGGCAGCGGTCCTTTTCCTACAGAACTCAATGATGAACTGGGTGAATTTTTAAGGAAGAAAGGCGGAGAGTACGGCGCTACCACGGGAAGGCCCAGGCGCTGCGGGTGGTTTGATGCGGTTGCCGTAAAGCATGCCATCATGATAAACGGTGTGGAT
>MHZD01000143.1:0-592 GCA_001828645.1 Planctomycetes bacterium RIFOXYC2_FULL_41_27
GTAGAAGCCTTTGCCAAAGCTGCATTTGCCACAGAGGTGGGTAAAGTCAGCGATCCCGTTAAGACAGAATTTGGATATCACTTAATAAAGGTAGCCGCCAGTACTCCAGCCAAAGACGTGAGTTTTAGTGAGGTGAAGGATAAGGTACGAGAGGTGTTGGTTGCCATTGAAATGAATAACCTTGTTAAGGACTTGAAAGAAAAAGCAAAGATTGAGATTACCTTATAATAATGGATACAGCGCAGTCTCTCAATCAGATATCCATAATTTTATACTGGATTTGCTTAGGCGCTTATTCCATTTATTGGCTCTTTGGATTCACACCATGGAAACTACGATTCCCTATTCTATTAGGAATTGTGCTTCTCCACATTGCAACCATCGCGATACGCGGCATATCGATAGAGTATTTTCCTTTAACCAATAAATTCGAATCTTTTAATGCCTTTGCCGCCGCTACATTTATTGTATTGCTCATTTATACCAAAACAGAAAGTCATATCTATCGCATGTCTTTTTTTGGAGTTGGATATGCTTTTCTTGTAGCGGCCATACTTTTTCCAAAAGGATTAAATTATGCCCCGCCCCTGAT
>MHZD01000143.1:660-781 GCA_001828645.1 Planctomycetes bacterium RIFOXYC2_FULL_41_27
TGGCGGCAGCCGTTGCTCGTTACTTCAATCCAAATGAAAAGAAACGATACGATCAAATCATCGACTCCGGGTTTCAATATGGTCTTATCACCTTTTCTATTTCAATGATTTTCGGTGGATT
>MHZD01000143.1:954-1353 GCA_001828645.1 Planctomycetes bacterium RIFOXYC2_FULL_41_27
TAGGTACAAGTTTTCTCATTGGCAGTTCTCATAGTTTTCGATAATAAAAAATTGTAAGTGAAAAAGATCTACGATATATTTAAGTCACAAAAACTCGGCATTATCGTTGGGTTCACGGTAACAGGATTGCTTATTATTGGCAGCCTTATCATGAACTTCCAGCCTCAACAATATATGGGGCTTTCAGGTGAGGACATTTCATTCTTTTTCAGCCACAAGAAACCAATCCATGCATGGTTTTATCTCCTCTTTATCGCCTGCATTTTTTATGGCATCAATGCATTCTTATGTACCCTCGACTCGATTATCAGAAAGGCAAAGGGCGGCGTTAAGAAGATCCCCTTGTACGGGGCATCTATCGTGCATATTGGGTTTGTAATCACCCTGATTGCACATCTC
>MHZD01000144.1:0-1387 GCA_001828645.1 Planctomycetes bacterium RIFOXYC2_FULL_41_27
TTGTGTAGAGTATATTTCTTTCGGCCTATACTTTGCGCACCCTGAATACTTTACTCCATATAGATTCCGTACCAAGTTCCATATTTTTCAGGAGATTTGCCAGGAATTTAATATTTCGATACCCGCTATACCGGGTAAAAACGATAAAAAGGAAAGATGTTTATATTACATCAAAATAAACCAGGCACTGTGTGAATTTCGCAATATGCATGGTCTTAAACCAGGTGAAATGTGCGCCTTTTTATATGACTTTGCACCGAATTTCATTAAGGATATTCAGGATGAAGAACTTCCTGCGCCTTCAAAAGTATGGTTGATTACAGCAAATCCGGTTTGTGATTTTGATATTATAGACAATGCAAAAAAGGACACAGTTAGTTGCTGGGGTGGAAATTTCTATACTCGGCGCGGTGATCTTCTCTTAATGTATGAGCCTTCTCCTAGAAGTTGTATACAATCAATATGGAGAGCAACTACGGATGGCTTCATTGATCCATTTTTTCATTGGCATGCTACAATTTGGATTGGTTCACCTATTAAAACAGCACCTGTTACTTTTAAAGATATGAAAGAGCATCCCCTCCTATCACAAAAGGGGGCAATTAAAGGACATTTACAAGGTACTAGCGGAAAGCCTTTTTCGGTAGAAGAATATCAAGCGATTCTGGATATAATGAAACGAAAAGGGCAGGACATTTCTCTATTGCCTAAGATTGATATTATCGATTATCTACCCTCAATCGAACTGGAGGATGAACGCACTGTTGAAGTTAATCTCATCGAGCCTTTCTTGAAAAAACTTGGGTTTCGTGAGAATGATTGGGTTAGACAGATGCCAATAAAAATGGGGAGAGGAGAGCGAAACTACCCTGACTATGTCTTTGGAGCTAATCCAAAAAGAGGCGAGGAATCAGCCAAAATGGTTTTAGAATCAAAATTTCAATTGAGTACTCATCGGGAATTAACCGATGCATACTATCAGGCAAAATCCTACGCATTGAGATTGCAGGCAAAGACGATGTTATTGGCTTCTAAAGAAGGGTTGTGGCTTTTCCGGCGGGAAAAAGACACCTTCGATATTAATAACAGCATACATAAAAATTGGAATGAGTTGAATCACCCAGATGTTTTTCACGAAGTCGTGTTGATAATCGGGAAGAAAAACATCTTATAAAAAACGAGGGTCCATATGAAATATAATCCAACCGTCCATCACAGGAGGTCTATCAGAGTAAAGGATTATGATTATTCTAGAGCCGGAACTTATTTTTTGACGATGTGCTTGCAGAGGAAAAGGTGCTTGTTCGGTAATGTCGTAAATGGTGAAATGATGTTAAACGACGCTGGAAAGTTGGTGCAACATATTTGGAACAATTTACCAAAGCGT
>MHZD01000144.1:1401-1784 GCA_001828645.1 Planctomycetes bacterium RIFOXYC2_FULL_41_27
GCTTGACAAGTACGTAATAATGCCCAATCACATGCACGGTATCATTATCTGTAGGGGCGAACCTTGTGTTCGCCCCGAACCTTGTGTTTATCCTAAATCTTTCATTTATTCAGAAATAGCGAATGAAGGGAATCTGGACGAATACAAGCCTTCTGACAAGCACAAAGACCAGGGCGAACACAAGGTTCGCCCCTACGGGACAATGGATAATTCAATCGGCAGAATTGTTCAGGCATTTAAGTCAATAACAACTCATGAATATACGATTGGCGTTAAAACCTGCGGATGGATTCCGTTTCATGGGAAATTATGGCAACGAAATTATTATGAGCACATTGTTAGAACTGAAGACACATTAAACAAAATCAGAGAATATATCCAAT
>MHZD01000144.1:1926-12610 GCA_001828645.1 Planctomycetes bacterium RIFOXYC2_FULL_41_27
ATGACATTATTATTCGTAGGGGCGAATCTTGTATTCGCCCAAATTTTCCACCATTGTAGTGTAAGCACAAGGTTCAGGGCGAGCACAAGGTTCGCCCCTACAAGTGACATTGAAAGGAGTATAGCATGTAATTCGATTTAAACGATGTATTTCACATACAGGTGTTCCGATATTTATCGGGACGAAAAGGGAATCCCAACTCCAATTTAAAAAGCAACTACAGATTACACGGATTTCTCAGATTTTTTCTGTGTAATCTGTGAAAATCTGTGGTTTCAGAGTATTTAACTGGAGAAAAGGGAACGGTACCGTCGCTGTATTCGGTGACGAACGTTGCAAAAGCCACTGTCCTAATTTGGAATAATTTACCGCTGAGGACGCTGAGTTTACATAACAACCCACTTATTCCCCCTTAACAAAGGGGGATTTAGGGGGTTGTAACTCTGCACTCTCTGCGGTGAAAAAATTTGGATGGGAAGGCGCAACAAGTAGAATGATCCGCCAGTCAGAAGACCTGCCTGTAATGTTTGCTGAAAAAATCTTCTTCGTAGTAAAGGAGGTGAAGCGTGATGCCCATATTGTAAAAGCCCGTTTCTTCTTATGCGAAGGAACGGGCTTTTTTATTTTGATCGTGCATGAATTTTTACGTTGGACACAGATGAACACAGATTATCAGGATTTAAAAATTAGAAGATAAATTACTATCTGTGGTAATCTGCGGAAATCTGCGTCCTAATTAATGGTAGTTCAAATATTCAGGGAATCCCGTAGAGACGGGAGCTGCCCCGCAACTGTAACCGGTGACGAAATCTGCAATATGCCACTGGAAAGCCGTTTAAACGGTTTAAACTGATTAAACGGCTTTTTGGGAAGGCGCAGAAAGTAGGAAGACCCGGAAGCCAGGAAACCTATTTGAACATTATTTTATTAATCTTTATTTCCGAGGGGAAAGGAGAAAAGATAATGGATTTGTTCCGAATTTTTTGTCAAAAGAAAATAAAGAATTACTGTGTAGTATTTCTTTGTACATATTTTTTAGGTACGTGTACCAATGAACGGTTGTGTATTTCTGCCGATTTATCACAGGAACACTTTGAACAGGTAAATGAGAGGCTGAATCGTCTGGAAAATAAGGTCGAAGATCTCGACGAATGCTATGCAAGGGTAAAGGATGTCCAGAAGGACGTGGAAATGATTCGAAAAAGTATGAGAGAAAGAGCTGCCGTCAAGGAGATGGAACCAGTGGTCAGTAAACGGTTAGAAAACCGATTGGAAAAGTTGGAAGAAGCTGTGCAGGATTTGACTGGCAGGGCTGCCCTTATGGACACGGCAGAAGAGATAAGAAAGGTGACTGAATACGTATGCCCAAATGGGCATGGATTTGAAACTATGAGTGAGGATGGAAAGTGTCGTATATGTGGATTGAATTTAAAAGAGAGGGAGCATTTTAAAAAGTTTAAATTTGCCAGACGTGAAAGCATTTCAGAAAGAATTTCGACTGCCTTAGAGGAAGAATTTAAGAAGCGCATCCTTGTGGGCGCCAGTGGTACAGGTATATTCCAGCAGATTTTGAATGACGGTGAAGGCCGGCACTCTTCTGCCGAAGGTTCCCTTGATTTGCTTTTTATAGGCAAGCCGCTTACCTATATGACATTTTTCGTAGATTTAGAGTCCATCGGGGGAAATGGGCCTGATGAATTTATTGGCAGTCTTTCTGGTCTCAATGATGATTCAGGCTCTTTCCAGGACAGTGATGGAGTGGACCGCGTATCAGTCCGTGAAGCATGGTTACAGACCGAACTCTTGAAACAGCATGTAAGGCTGGTGATAGGGAAGATTGATTTAACAAACTATTTTGACAGCAATGCCGTAGCGAATGACGAAACAACCCAGTTTATTACCGGCGCATTTGTAAATAATCGAACCTTAGAAGTTCCCGAAAACGGGCCTGGCATAGCGTCCTTTTATGACACGAGGAGAGGTTTATTCCTTGGACTGGGATTGCAAAGCGCAGATAACTCAGGTTCGGACATTGTGGATGGTCTCTATGGGATAGGAGAAATTGGTATGCGGACACACTATCTTTTTGGATTGGATGGGACATACCGTCTGTGGACCAAAATCAATGGAGGCCGAGACTATAACAAAGGCCTAGGTATCAACGTAGACCAGCACCTTACAGCTAAACTCGTTGCCTTCGCAAGGTACGGAATTAATGAGACTGATGGCGCTGACGTAAAAAGCGCCTGGAGTACTGGTCTGGAATTACGCCATCCTTTTCTCTCACGGGTAAATGACAGTACTGCCTTTGCCTTTGGCCATACAGAGTCGGTGGATGGCATGGAAGAGCAGGTAACCGAAGCATATTATAAATTTGCCTTTAACGACCACTTTGCCATTACCCCGTTGTTTCAGGCGGTATTTGACCCGGTGGGACTGGATGATAGTAATGTAGTAGCTTTGTTTGGTGTAAGGACGCAAATTGAATTTTAGTTTTTATCACAAAGTCACAGAGATACAAAGAGAAACAATAAATTAGGACACGGATTTTCACGGGTACTCACCGATAACGAATGGCTCGTTACAGTAAATATCCTGACAATCGTTCGACTGATCCTTCGACAAGCTCAGGATGCAGTGCCGTTCATGGTGAGCCTGGCGCCGTCCATGGTGAGCCTGTCGAACCATCACGACGAAGTCTGTGTTCATCCGCGTCCAAACTAAAATCCCTGTGCAATCATGGGAATGGAAAGGAGGTGATGATCAAAAATCAATATGATGTACCGTATAGACCGTATTTATAGCATTACCATGTAAAAACGTCTTTTTTGGAAACTTTTTTTACCCCCCAGTGCCCCCCCCTTGCGAAGGGGGGAAAGAGAGGGGTCTTTTGGTTGCGGCAGTATTGCGCTATGGTATTTTTTAAAAGGAGAAAAAAATGTTTAAGAAAATAGGACTATCAGTGATATGTGCAGTCGGCCTGGGTATACTATCACAGCAAGTGTATGCCGGGAATGAAGGAAAGACTATCGTAACACAAACTTTTAATCCTCAATCCGTAGTCTATGTAACGAACCGTGATTCTAGCGATATCGCCGTTATAGATATGAAGACAAACAAGGTCATCGATCGTATTGCCTGCGGCGACTGCTGCAATCCACACATGACCATGGCAACTATGGATGGAAAGAGATTGGTTACTACTGGCACACAAAAAAATTACGCCGTAATTGTCGATTTGAAAACCAGGGAGATTAAGAAGGTGCGTTTAGGTATCGCACCCGAACATTTTGTCATTTCACATGATGGGAAATGGGCGTATATCGGCAATATGGAAGAAGGTGCAGTGTCTATCGTAGATCTCATCAATAGCAAAGAAATTAATAGAATCCAGGGTTTTTACGAACCGCATGGTTTTTCCATGTTGCCCGACATGTCCAAGGTCTATGTGTCGAACCTCGGCGCACATGAAATTGGGGTTATTGATGTAAAAAGCCAGAAGCTTATAAAGACCATCTATATTGGTAACGCCCATATATTGGCGTCTTTGAATCTGGACAAAAGACTTTCCGAAATAAACGGCATTGCAAATCCGACACTAACCCCGGATGGAAGATATTTATATGCGGCTGATGGCGATTCTAATCAGGTAGCAGTAATTGATACACATACGGATAGTGTCGTAAAAACCATCCCTGTAGGCCAAAACCCATGGCGGGCCTATGTGTCTCCTGATGGGACAAAGGTGCTTGTCCCGAATAATGACGACCAGACGGTATCCGTAATCGACGTAAAGAGCAACAAGGTCATAACCACATTTCCAGGCGGCGAGGGGATGACGGGGATAAATTTTGTAAATGGAGGGAAAAAGGCGTACATCATCAGTCAGTCTGAAAGCGCCTTGTATGTGATCGATCTGGAGAAATACAAGGAATTAAAACGAATTAAGTTTGGCGAAGGATTAATGCTGGAAACTGCAACGACGACACCCGATGGGAAAACCGTGTATCTTGCGTGCTCTACGAACAACTCCGTTTATGTCATCGATGGCGCAACAGACAGCTATACCCGAATCCCGGATGTAGGCCTTTCACCCTGGGCAGTTGAGATCATTGGTGGTAATAGCTATTGCCATTAATGAAGTTTTTTGATGAATATAAAATGGAACCACAGATTGCACAGATTACACAGAAAGAATTTATAACAAAGAATCCCCAAATCCCCCTTTGTTAAAGGGGGATTCAGGGGGATTATGCTTTTCTTACAGGAGCGCTAAAGTTTTCATTCTCAAATACCTCTCACCCAGACCGTCTCCCACAAGGGGCGAGAGAACTTTCCCGCCCTTAACGGGAGGGATTAAGGGAGGGGAAACAGGGGTGGTTAATTGGTTGCGGCTGTGCTGTGTATTTATTTTTTGGAATGTTCAGAAAAGACTTGTAAGACTTCCTTTGTATGGTTTTTTACGTCTACCTTTTTACCGCGAAATTCAGCAAGCATACGTATCTTGCCCGCATCGTCTCTTAGTTGAAAATCAGGTGCTGCACCACCTGCCTTTACCGGCTTAGCATATTTTCCTTTTACAATTCAGGAATGAAAATGAACAAAGCCGAACTGCGTTCATGAATAAAAATTATTTATTCATGTCAGTGCTCCTGCTATCAGCGCCTTTTTCGACAAGAAATCAAAATGCACAGGCTCTCTGAAAACCTCCGTCAGGTTGGTAGAGATGCAATCCAGCATCATGACCATTTCTTCCCCTGTCGTATATTCTTCTGTATCGTATTGATACTATTCTTTAAATGAGGTCAATGACCTTTCTCTGAGGCGCTTCATTAAACGAAATTTTAGCAATTCACTTTTTGTCGGAGTAAGGTTTATACCACTTTCGTCGTAGATTAAGCGTTGGAATAAACAAAATTCTTTATCATAGATATCAATTTCAATTAGGAATTTCTCCTATTGTATATTTAGTAATAGTTCACCCCCACCTAAACCTCCCCATCAAGGGGGAGGAATACAAGGGGACAATGAGTATTCCCCGCCCCTGGTGGGAGGTGTTAGGAAGGGGATGGGGTGAAATTAACTGTTAATAAAACCGGAGAAATATTACGCTACTTATTTTGTAAAGAATGCAGGATATTTTGGCAGAATTCAGTGAGGGTATTGTCGCGAGCCCCCATGACGAGGATACAATCACCGGTGCGAAGTTGTCTTCTTATTGCCGGAATAATAGCGTCTCTTTTTTCGATGAAAAAGGCATTTTTACCACGTTCTTTGATTTGTCTAATAATATCGGCGGAAGAGATATTTTTACTTGCAGTACCACCTGCATAATATATCTCAGGCATGAAAAGGACGTCATGGGGAGATAATACGTTAATAAAGGCATCAATGAGTTCTTCCTTCATAAAGCTTGTGGGACTATAACCATGCGGCTGAAAGATTGCAATTACCCGTTTACAGCCAAGCTTTACGGCATTTATCGCAGCCATAACTTTTTCGGGGTTATGGGCGTAGTCATCCACTATCGTTATACCATCGATTTCTCCAATTATATCCATCCGACGTTGTACACCCTTAAATTGCCTGAGAGCTGTGTCTGTTTTGTCGTCGTTGATGTTTAGAGTTCTGGCAATGGCGATGGCCGCAAGCGCATTCGATACATTATAGATGCCTGGAAGATTAATTTCAAAGGAATGACTATCGACATCGAACGTGGACTGGAATGATTTACAAATAATATTTTTTGCGCGTATCATAGCATTGTTATTAAGCCCATAGGTAATAATGTTCTTATGCTTAAGTTCTATCATTTTCAGACGTGGACAATCGGCATTGATAATGAGTGTTTCGGTGGTATTTTGTGAAAAACTCACAAACATTTTGGATATTTCATCGATAGATTTGTGGTCTTTCGAGATATTAGTAATAACAGAAATCCGAGGTGTATACAAGACAATGCTGCCGTCGCTCTCATCTGCCTCAATGGAGATAATATCCGACGTTCCTATTATTGCATTGCCTAAATGATAGTTATTTATATAATTTTTGATACAACCGCCAACAATAATGGTAGGAGACAGACCAGCGTAATCAAGGATATAACCCACCATACAACTTACCGTGGTCTTCCCATTCGTTCCTCCAATAGCAATTCCATACTTACGGTTAAACATCTCGGCAAGCAAATTGGCGCGTTTTATAATCTTTTTGTTAAGTACAAAGGCTTTTTTAATATCGGGGTTGTCTTCTTCAATCGCAGAAGAAATGACCACAAAGTCCGTACCTTCTTTCACACCGGAACCATCCTGCAGATGAAGTGAAATACCTTTGCATACGAGTGTTGAGAATAGGTAAGGGGTAATTTGTTTGTCGTAATTTCTGTCCGAACCGCTGACGATATGGCCTTGTTCCCTGAGAACTTGGGCGATGGCGCTCATACCAATACCGCCCACACCAACGAAGTGATATGAAAATTTCTTTAAATCATCCCAGTTCCTTTTAATTTCTCCTGCTTCTTCATTCATTAAATCAGGCATTCGGCTACTTTTTCTTTGCGCAACCGAGACGGTTGCGCTACCAGTTTGAAATTTCCCTAACATAAATTTTTAGAACTATACAGAATGGAATATAAATTGTCAAAATATTTCTACTCTCTATATTCATTCTTGACAAGTCTAACAATTCATTCTAGAATCAAAACGCTCGTATAGCCATATTTGAATATTTAGGTAATGGGAGAAGCACCTTGGACGCATTAGGTAAGCATATTATTTTGGAATTGTGGGGATGTTGTAAAGATACTATTGACAATGTTGATGTTGTAAAGGAAATTCTTATCAAAGCAACAGAGTCTGTTAAGGCAACCTTGGTGGATGTGGTATGTCATAGATTCAGTCCCTACGGTATAACCGGTGTGGCCATTTTAGCTGAATCGCATATTGCCGTTCACACGTGGCCTGAACATGGATACGCAGCGGCAGACATCTTCATCTGTGGTAGCGCCATCAACCCACGGGATGCCGCTTCTTATATGACAGAGGCATTCTATGCAAAAGAAACTTCATTTCTGGAACTCAAAAGAGGAGATTCTGTATTAAAAAACCCACAGATGGTGGGTTCATAGAAATAAATTTATAATCTTCAAAATATATCTATAGAGACGGTTAATAACCTTATGGGAAAAACCCCTGTTAATTGGATAGACGATTATTTTAACAACTATGAGTTACATAAACATGCCTTTAAAAATGTTTTGTATCAGGTTCAAACAAAGATACAAAAAATCATCATCATAGATACTTATAATTACGGAAGATGTCTCATCCTTGATAATGAGTTCCAATCAGCTGAGGCGGACGAATTTATCTATCATGAGGCGCTTATACATCCCTCTTTTATTTTGCATCCGTGCATCGAACGTGTGCTTATTATCGGCGGCGGTGAAGGGGCAACCCTGCGAGAAGTGTTACGTTATAAATCGGTAAAAAGGGCTGTGATGGTTGATATTGACAAGGAAATGATAGAGTGTGCCAAAAAGTTTCTTCCCGCATTTCACACAGGTTCATTTGGTGACAGTCGTTTGGAACTTGTTATCGAAGACGGCAGAAAATATCTCGAACGGACAAATGAACAATTTGATGCAATTGTCATAGATGTAAATGACCCATTGGAAGGTGGTCCTTCCTATATGCTTTTTACAATAGAACTTTATAAGATCATTGTTGAAAAGCTTACAACGGACGGAATACTTGTCGTGCAGTCAGGCGCTGCTTCTATTACGGAGAACGATGTGTTTGCAAGTATTTGCAATACTTTGAGCAAGGTGTTTCCACACGTATTTCCTTATGTTACATACATTCCTTCTTACGCGCTGCAGTGGGGGTTTGTTATGGCTACAGGAAATCCTGGTAATTTAGATATAACAGGTGAAGAGATTGATGATAGAATTCGTTCAAGGATTACCGGCGACCTCCGGTTTTACGATAGTATTACACATCACGCATTATTCAATTTGCCAAAGTATTTACGAGCTGATATTAACAGGCAAACACGGATAATAAGCGATAAAGACCCGCTGACAGAACATTACCCTGGTATTTCTCCTCATAAATGAACTAGAAATTACGACGTTGAAATGTTTTATCCTGCGGCGTGTAACCCCATATCGGCAATGCTTCTTGTTTTCCTTCCGGATATTGTCGTCTCTATAGCAATTTCAATTCTTTTTTAGTATTTCAGAACACGATAGAAAATGTTTGACTTGAATAATAAAAGCATTATACTGAATATATTGAGACTAAGTATCAATAAGTATTCTGTCTGTTATTTGGACTTTAATGCGATAGTATCTTAATATAAATATTTTGACAATTTTAGCAAAAAATGTAGCGCCGAACCCTTGTGGTCGGCTAAGGGCGGGGGATAAACCACCCGCGCTACGCATTACGATTTATTCGGGATAGGACTAAATGAATGTCTGAACCAGTGGTGAGTACGTTTAAGGTTGCATTGGTGGGAAATCCGAACGTCGGTAAGAGTGTGATATTTGGATTATTAACGGGAAAGTATGTAACCGTATCGAACTATCCTGGAACCACAGTGGAGGTTTCTAAGGGCATTTGTAAGGGATTGGATGGCAGGATTGAGATTGTTGATACGCCGGGTGCAAATAGTTTAATTCCTCTGTCAGAGGATGAACTCGTAGCACGGGATATGCTGCTAGATGAGCATGAAAAGCGTGTTATTCAGGTAGTGGATGCGAAGAACCTTCGTCGTGGTTTGTTAATTACTACTCAGCTCGCAGAGATGGGATTGCCTGTTGTTCTGACATTGAATATGTGGGATGAACTCCTGGATCGGAGTATGAATATTGATGTGCCTGTATTGCAGGAAACATTAAATATCCCGATTATAAAAACTATTGCTACACATAGGGTAGGAATAAATGCATTGCTTGGTTCTATAGAATCTGCAAGAGCACCCAGTCTCCATATTGATTACGGGAGCGCAATCGAAGAAGGCATTTTGAAGATACAGAAAATATTGAACGGCGATACCGTTATAAATACACGGGCAGTATCTATAATGCTTTTATCAGGAGACGAAGCGCTTGAAGAAAAATTGAGGAATAAATTTCCTAATGAGTCTCTCGACGCCATCCATCGTATTCGGGACAATATCCAAAAACAATTTAGCAATCCTTTGAGTTATGTAATCAATATAAAACGTGCAAATTATGTGAATGCTCTGGTTGAAAGGGTTTGTACGACCATTTCAAAACAAGGGAAAACGCATCCGTTTATCAGAGGGGTGCTTTTTTACTTCCTGGTTCCATTAGCAGCTTTCTTCATTGGATATAAACTCGCAACATTATCAATGTCTTTAATTTTGGCTTGGCTCCAAACAGAAAATATTTTGAATTCTATTATACCGATTGCTGTTGGCGGAATAACATCAATATGGTTTTCATTGTATCTCTGTTTGAGAGAATACAAGGAAAAGAGCACTATTAGTGAGATATTGGGGCGTATAACAATGCATCCAATAGCGGCATTCCCTATATTAGTTACCATTCTCTGGGTTGTTTATAAACTCGTGGGAGAATTCGGCGCAGGCACATGTGTTGATTTTTTTGAAAATAAGGTGTTTGGTCGTTCTTCAGAGCCGTCAGGGGGTTTTGATATTTACGTTTATATACCGTTTATCAAGAAAATATATACTATTACTCACATAAATTTTCAGGGATTTAATTATTATTGTGGATTGCTTGCACAGAAAATAATAAGTAAAGACAACATAATATATGAATTATTTTTGAATGAACAGTCGGGACTGATACAGGTAGGGCTTACCTATGCCATTGCTATTGTATTTCCTATTGTAGGCTTTTTCTTTCTGGCATTTGGTATTATGGAAGACAGTGGTTATCTTCCACGTCTTGCCGTGATGGTGGATAAGGTATTTAAACGTATAGGACTAAATGGGAAGGCCGTGCTTCCGATGGTGTTAGGTCTGGGCTGCGACACGATGGCAACATTAACAACCCGCATCCTCAATACGAAAAAGGAACGGATTATTGCTACTTTGTTGCTAGCCTTGGCTATCCCATGCTCAGCTCAATTAGGTGTTATTTCAGGTGTGCTGGGTAAGATTTCCGGAATGTACTTTGCCATTTATGTTTTTGTCATATCTACACAACTGCTTCTTGTTGGTTATTTGTCGTCTAAGGTTTTGCCGGGAGCGCCTTCAGATTTTTTGATGGAGATACCGCCATTTCGCATGCCGAAATTATCAAATATTTTTATCAAGACATTCTATAGAATTCAGTGGTTCTTAAAAGAGGCTGTACCCTTATTTATGCTTGGCACGCTGGCATTATTTGTAGCTGCGAAACTGGGCGTCTTGTCCCTTATAGAAAGTATTGGCGCTCCAATAACAAAAAATTTTCTGGGATTGCCCATAGAAACAACACATGGTTTTATATTGGGATTTTTACGAAGGGATTACGGCGCTGTTAGTATTTTTAAGGTGCTTGAAGAAGAAGGCGGCGATAAGGGAATAAATCCTGAGCAATTGTTAGTTTCGCTGGTTGTGATTACGTTATTCATCCCATGTCTTGCAAATTTTCTGGTGATGGTCAAAGAGCGGGGGGCAAAAAATGCATTTTTGATGTTCGCATTTA
>MHZD01000145.1 GCA_001828645.1 Planctomycetes bacterium RIFOXYC2_FULL_41_27
TGATACGTTTTTAGTTTACAAATCTTTGTGATCGCCGCGTACTTTGTGGTGAACCAGGCTTTTATGTTTTAGGTAACAATTTAGTATTTTGAAAAACATCCTAACTCAAGCGAGTCGGAGTATGTAGCACGACATTTATGTCGTTGTCCTGCGAACTGAAGTTCGCGCTACACAGACGGTAAAACCTTGTTTTTATTAAGGTTTTTCAAAAAGCTAAATTGTTACTGTTTTAGAAAGGTGTTGTAAGATGGTAAAATACGCCAGGTTTTTTAGTCTATGGTTCGGAATTGCAATAATCTTTGGATGTATTCAGAAGACATTTGCAGAGGATATTAGTTTAACAGCAACTGTCGATCGAAATTCCTTAACATTAAGCGATCGCTTACAATTGACCCTTACCATTCACGGGACGCAGGACACTTCACCACCCTCATTCCCAAGCATTGACGGATTTACCTTGTTATTCGGTCCAAAAATTTCAGTGCAGACAAGTATTATCAATGGCGCTGTTTCCGTCAGCAAAGGGTATACGTATGTGTTACAGCCTGCCGCAAAAGGTAAGTTTACAATCGGGCCGTCGACTGTTGAATACAAAGGGAAGGTCTATTCTTCCAGTCCTGTAACCGTGGAAGTGGTTGGTGCTGTCCCCTCATCGGGTTCACAAGCTCCAGACCTTGGCAAACTTGTATTTGTTGAATTGCGCACCGATAAGAACGAAGCCTATATTTACGAGCAGGTTGTGCTTTCTTTTAGGTTTTATTTTCAAAAGGGATTGCCGGTTGCCGACATAGATTATGTGGCGCCGGGCACAAAAAATTTTATGGAAGAAAAACTTGGCGACCAAAGGCAGTACGAAGAAATTCGGGATGGGGTTGTGTACAATGTACTAGAATTACGCACCGCCCTTTTCCCGATGGTTTCAGGAGAACTTCCGATATCACCGGCGAGATTAAAGTGCAATTTAATTATTCAACAGCGGAGAGAACAAAGGGATTCGCCGTTTGACAGTTTTTTCTCGGATGCATTTTTCGATGACTTCTTTGGCAGGGGGCAGAAGAGGTATCCCGTTGAAAGGACAACAGGGTCGATTGCCGTAAAGGTTAAGCCGTTGCCTGATCAGGGTAAACCCAAAGAATTTAATGGTGCGGTTGGCGCTTATAACATGGATGTTTCGATAAAGACACAGCGCGTAAAAATAGGAGACCCAATTACCCTTTCCATGTCGGTATACGGTGAAGGGAATATTCAAACAATAAATGAACCTTTGCTGGTATTGAATAATGCAAAGGATTTTAAACTATATCCTGCCGAATCTAATACCCAAATCACCAATCGGGAGGAATTGATTCGCGGACGAAAGGTGTTTAGTAAGGTTATTGAACCTCAAAAGACAAATCTGAAATCTATTCCTGCAATTGTGTTTAGCTTTTTCGATCCACGTGCAGGACAGTACAGAATGATTACCAAAGAACCTATGCCCATTGTTGTCGAAGCAGGCGAACAGGAAATGTCAATTCAACTGACACTTTCAGGGAATAATATCGCATCTGCAAAACAACAAGCTCACATACTAACCCAGGATATCCTGCCTATTATGACAAATCTATCTTCATTGCGAAACCAGGCAGACCGCAGGTATACCAATCCGTTTTTTATAGCGTGTCTTTCTATCCCGGCAATTGCGGTCATAGCCTCTTTTTTTGTAACGAGACAAAAAGAAAGGCTGCAAACAGATATCGGATATGCCAGGGATAAACGGGCGCATGCAATAGCAAAAAAGAGATTGGCGCTGGCAAAATCTGCGCTTTCCCGGAATGCTTCTGAAGAGTTTTATTCATCTCTTTCCAAATCAATGGCAGATTATCTGGCGGATAAATTTAATATTTCTGCTGCAAGCGCTACAGGTGACAAGGTCGGCATTTTATTAAAGCAACGAGGAGTTAGAGATGATATAATTGGCGAGGTTTCTCGCTGTTTGACCGATTTTGATTATCGACGCTTTTCGAAAGACGGCGGGACAAGGGAAGAAATGGATCATTCTTTAAAGCTTGCTGAACAACTCATTACAAAATTGGAGAGACAATTATAATGAAGGTACGCTTCATAGGTCTTTCGTTTCTCATAATTACTTTTTTGAATTGCGGAATGCAGATTGTGGAATGCGGAGAGCCAAAATCCAAAATTTCCAGGGATGAGGTTATAAAATTATTTACCAATGCAAATGAAAATTATCTGCAGGCTGCAAAGGGTATTGCTGCAAGAAATAATCAAGAGGCAGACCAAAAGTTAAAAGAGGCGGCATTACAATACGAAACCATATTGACACACGGATTCGAGCATGGTCAAATCTATTATAATCTGGGAAATACCTATTACCGTAAAGGAGAATTAGGCAGGGCCATTTTAAACTACCGAAAGGCCCAGCGGCTTATACCAAGAAATGCGGATCTGCATGCCAACCTGAGCATGGCAAAAAATTCCACGGAAGATAAAGAATTACCAAACGAAATCCCGGTAGTAATCCGTAAGATGTTTTTCTGGTTTTTCCTATTGAGCGTAAATGAATTAATCGTAGCAGCCGTCTTCCTTTACATAGTGTTCATGACGTTGGTTTTCTTCTT
>MHZD01000146.1 GCA_001828645.1 Planctomycetes bacterium RIFOXYC2_FULL_41_27
AATTGACCTTGAATAGTATGGGCTCGGAGTATGCTCCCCTTTCGGGAGCTTGTTTCCCCAAAGGTAAGTGATTTTTTTTGTAAGAGATGGAAACCAATGAGGGAAAATTACGCATACCCTTGCAGCATAATCGTCAGCATCTTTTTTCATCTCGTCTCCCTTTTTAATAATGTTTTCAACTTTCCACCGCCAGGTCAGTATAGGGTATTCTTTAAGGTCATACTTATATTTATAAATCAAGGCGGATGCCGAAGCCTTGCTTTCAGCCTTCAGTACATGACCATTATCTGTTTTGACAATACTGTATTGAGTCTCACCCTTGAACTTCTCACATTCCCATTGTGGCTTTAATCCATTTTCAAAATCATCAATTGTTATGATTTGTCCAGCAGCACAGTTTATGGAAATGCATACGATAAACAGGATTGCAAACAGAATGTCTTTCATTGATAATTCATGTCCAATTTTAAGTTGATCCGCTGACACCTTCGGGCAAAAGTCCACCTGTGGCGTTGCAATGGGATGAAATGGTATTCACATGCGGCGGCCGCTTCTATAGAATGAGAACTCGACCACAGCTTTTGCCGGCTTGCCGCCTATTTCCAGCACGGGATAAGCCAGGAAATTAATGGGGCCTGAAGCGGGACCCGGGGTAACCACAAGGTCGCGGCCGCTGCTGAACTCGAACCGGTTGGCTGGGTGATGACCAAAGTAGTAGGCTGCCAGGTTTCTATACTTGTTGGCCTCGCTGATGTCGACGGGCCACCATTTACCCTCGGCGTAGAATTCCGCCCAGCAATGGTAACCGGATATCCTGCCCTCATTGCGTTCCGACGGGATTGCCGCGCCGATGGCGAAGCGCGCCGGAATGCCAACGGCCCGCGACAGGGCGATGAAGTATGCATGAAAATCCGAGCAGTTGCCGGTGTGCTCGTTACAGGCATACACGGCATCACCATGGCCCCATCCGTATCCATACTTCATGTAGCGCATCTGGTCGATAACGTAATCGTAGAGGGCGCGCGCTCGTGCTAAGTCGCCCTGCTTGCCCTTGACAACTTCCTCGGCGATCGTGCGGAACTCCTCGTTAACGGGCACCAAACGCTCCGGCTTCAGGTACTTTCCGTCATCGGACAACGAACCCACATAGGCGGTCTTCTCAATACGCTGCACGAGAAAACGCATCTCGACGGCTTGGTTGCTGTGCTCCGGGCTAAGTTCAAGAAAAAGTACGCGGTTGCCATGCACAGGCTCCTCCAGAATGCACTGTTCCCCGGGAACTTTTATGGCCGTTACCTCAACCGTTTGAAATGCGTCCGTAGCCGGCATAGGCAGCCACATGTGCGCGGAATCGGTCAGTTCAGGCAGTATAACCCTATAGACGAATTCAAATGCGTCACGGTCTGTGACGACACCCAGCAGATGGTACGGTGCGCCCGTTACGGGGACCGTGTGCCATGTTCCGTCCCGCTTCTGTTCCCAAGTGTAGAGGGGTTGACCGTTGATCTTATGAACGATCGTCTCTGTGACAGTCATCAAGCCAGGATCGCCTTCCAGAAAGAAATCCACATCATAAACATCACCCTCGGTGTCGACCATGTCCACGCAGGCAAAATGGCTGCGTGGACCCAGATTCGACAGGTATTCCGTGTGAACGCGAACCAGATTCAGACGAAGCTCTCTGTCGCCGAAGGGAAGTCTGAAATGCCCTTCGCCCAGGCGGATCTGTTCTTCGATATGGCGCTCGATGCCTGCCTGTATATCCGCTGTTACCACATTTGGCACGGGGGTAAATACGTCCCGCATCTCTTTTCGCATACAGCCCGCAAACACAGCGCAGACTGCCACTGCTACTGGAATGATTGTTCGCCAGCTCATAGAAGGTTTTCCCCTGAAAGCCAGTCTGTATTCAAGAGACCTGGCATCACTTTGAGTCCCCCTGCCTTCATGTTACAACCCGACAGAAATACGAAAACATTGTCGACAACAGTATAGCGCTCATTGCTCTCATCATAATCCGAATACTCCTTTTCTTTCTGGTCAGAACGTTTACCCGCAACCGACAGGTAGGCTAGTTTTTTAGCGTCTCTAACACAGATAATTCTCATCCGCTTAATCTGCATGTATTAGGGATGGCCAGGATGCTCCCTCTTAGCAGGCTCAGGATATTCCTTTTCAACTATGATAGCCTTCTTTTCCCAAAGGTCTTTCTTTTTATTATAGTCCCAGGTGTAATTTTCCTTGCCATTCACCTTGTGGACGGAAATACTCGTTTTATCAACCCTTAAATTATCCTTGTCTGTCCCCTGCACGAAGAAGTCCAGGTCGTACCTGTTACCATCTTTCCCTTTAAAGTCTGCGCAGACAAAATATTCATCGGTTTTTGTCGGAGAGAGCCGCTCCCGATGCACCCTATCAAGCGTTAGCTCCATATCTTTTCCTGTGTTCTTATCATGGTACTTGAAAACACCATCCGTAGCATTTTTTCGAACGTATTCCTCGGCGAATTTTGCTACATCCTCCTTGGTTATACGCGGTTTTTCTTCCTCCGTACGAGGCGCCATTTGCCCTGGGTGCTCTCCCCCGAACAGAGTGCTTACAGTGTTCAATCCCAATATAATCGATAAGATCGTTGCAGCAGTCAAACTTTTTCTCAATAACATGGATAAATTCATGATTGGATCTCCTTTATCAAAAGGTGAACGAATCTGTAATGGCAGTTGTACCTTGAAAAGTATAACTGCCAATCGCCATACAAATTCACTGGCATTAAAGATACAAAATGACATTAATTTCTACTCTGAACTACCCCCTTTCCTGAAATATTGCTTTGGAAAAAGCCACAGATGTGCTGATTCAGAACGTTTTCAGTCAGTACCACCAGCTATACTGGCGGCACTGACTTTTATTAAGGATAGTCAGGCTTCGGATGTTCGGGCTGCTCTGGTTGTTCCTTTTCGGTTTTGATGGTTTTCTTCTGCCACACACCTTTCTTCTCATTGTAGTTCCAGGAGTAATTTTCTTTGCCATTTACCTTGTGGATGGAAATGCTCTTTTTATCAACATTTAAATAGCTCTTGCTTTTCCCCTGCACGAAGAAGTCAAGGTCATAAGTATTACCGTCCTTTCCTTTGAAATCGGCACAGACAAAATACTCATCCTTATTTATCTGCGAGAGCCGTTCACGGTGTACCTTGTCAAGCGTTAACTCCAGCTCTTTTTTAGTATTTTTATCATAGTGCTTGAAAATGCCGTCCCTGGAATTTTTTTGAACATACTCCTCGGCAAATTTTGCAACGTCCTCCAGGGTTACATTCGATATTTCTTTCCCTTTGGGATGCTCCTTCTTCTCGGGGTGCTCTGGATGCTCTTTAGCAGACAGAATACATGAAGTGTTTAATGCCCACGTAACTGATAAAATTGCTACTACGGTTAAAGCTTTTCTTAGCATTACGGATAAGCGCATTGATGTACCTCCTATAAAAATCAATGGATCTGTTCGACAATCGAATCTTAAAATGCGTAACTGCGGTTGCTCGAAATTTCACTCATAAAGGGAGTCTTTTTGGTTCACGTTATACCTTTTATAAATCTAAGTCTTTTCCTCACTGGTAAACGTAATGTTATGACAAACAACGAGCAAGATATATTCCTATAAAATAAAAAAGATATGTTTATAACCTGAGTTTCTGTCTGTACGTTAACTACATTTTCCGGTGCAACCCCCTTGCAAGTGACAAAGTAGTTTGACACACATAGCATATTATGATATTATCCTTTTGTGAAATAAAATAATTGTAACGACAAGCTCACAATTATTTTGTTGTTTAAGAATTTCACCCTGGCAGCGCAACCGTCTCGGTTGCGCAAATGAGAAAACTGCCGAAGGCGGCCTAATTTTATTTATTCAAAAATGGAGAAGATGAGCATTGGTAAAGAAAAAAGAGTTATTGTAGGTTCCAGAGGCAGTAAACTCGCATTAATCCAGACAAACTGGGTTATATCCGAACTGAAACGATTAAATCCCGGTCTTGAATTTCAAATTGAAAAAATTTCTACAAAGGGTGACAAAATCACAAACGCGCCCCTGTCGCGTTTGGGTGGTGTTGGTTTATTTACCAAAGAACTTGAGGCTGCTTTAATCAAAGAGAAGATAGATATTGCCGTTCACAGCGCCAAGGATGTCCCTGCAGTAATACATGAAGGTTTAACCATTGGCGCAACACCAAAACGTGAAGACCCCCACGATGTGCTTATTAGCTGCAACAATGCTACCTTAGAAAAACTCCCGGATGATGCACGCATTGGCACAAGCAGTCTGCGCCGAAAGGCGCAGTTACTTGCCTTTCGGCCTGATTTCAAGATTCTGGATTTACGTGGCAATCTGGATACCCGGCTCAAAAAACTTGAAACAGACGATATGGAGGCCATTGTCGTAGCCCGTGCAGGATTGATCAGGATGCATTATACTGGACAAATCAGCCAAATTATTCCCTTTGACATTATGCTGCCCGCTGTGGGGCAGGGTTCGTTGTGTATCGAAATCCGCAAGGATGATGCTCGAATACAAAAAATTGTTTCAGGAATTGATGATGACCAGACCAGAATTGCTATTGAAGCAGAAAGGTCTCTCCTGGCAAAACTCCAGGGCGGATGCCAGGTGCCCATAGGTGCGTATGCAGAGGTACAAGGGAAAGAGGTCTCCATTGAAGCTATTATCTGCACACTGAGTGGCGACCATGCCATACTGGATAGACACAGCGGTCATAAGAATCTGGCAGCGAAGATCGGAGAAGAACTCGCCCGAAGGATGCTGGAAAATGGCGGGTTGAAGATATTACACGAGGTTCGTAAAGAATTTCAAGGAAGTATTGACCATATATAAACGAGTGGGAATTTACCTTATTCCAAATCCACAAATTTTGTAGCGACGTATTGGATATCGCGATCATTTAAAAATGGTTAATCAGGTGAGTTCAAGTTTGTAACTTGATTGCATAGGATTTTCATTTCATTTATGTGGGCTATACGGTGTATGGCATAGAGAATCCCTCTTTATTAATGGAGCTGCGTAGGCCTAGCTTGAACCTGAATATTATATTGTGTAAAGTAAAAATCCTGAAGTAAATTCAAATTAAAGCTAAAAACCACTATTTTAAAGAAACTTTTTCAATACATCCTTCTCTTTACAAAAACTTCTTTTTTCGATAAGTTTTTTCGCTGCTCTATGTAATTTCACAAATGAAAATGGAATAGTATTTCCATTTATAATTTTTGATTCTATTTGCCGAAGCAAAAGTTTCATACCCACGAAAAGATAAACTTATTTTTTTATGTAGCGTTGCAGTGGGCTATCGGTTATGGCAAAGGTGCCTTTATCAACATTCTTTCCATCGGCAAAGAGGAGGTAGCTGTACTTTCCATAGTGCGGAAGCTTGAATCCCACATTTTTAATCGTATCCGAACTGAGCCCTAAGAACAAGGCAATGCCTTTGTCTCTATTCTTAGGGTTTCTGAAAGTCACGATAAGGGCGTTACCCGTATCGTGATAGGTAACTTTGTTCACCATAAACGCCTTTTCCTCAATTGTGAAATTTTCGGGTAAATTACCGAGAAATAATTTCGCCAGTTTGTTCTCAGCCAGTCCACCCAGAATGAACAGGCTTTTTTGTGCCATTTCCGTTTCTGTAATCTCGGTATCTGCCTTTACGATCCCATGTTTGTCTACTAAAGATTCCGCAAGTCTTTTGTACTCCGCTTGCGAAGAACCCTCGCCAACAGTCGGGTACACGATGATTTTATCATTATCTCCCAGTATGAAATCTATCGTGGGTGGAATTTCTTCCCTATGCAGACGTCGAAACACATTGCATTGAGGGTCTATGGCAATATGCACGGGCTGAGATGCTGTTTGGAGAGTAACGGCGCTGGACGATTCTTTTATTTCCGTAACGGTATAAAAATTCCCGCTATCGAGTTCCATGTGAATCGGCACAAAAAGGCGATACGGTTCACCTTTCCCCAATAATGTTTGGGGACATGTCTGGATGACCTCTACCCTCGTCAACCAGCCATTGCTCGACTGCGTAACTTCAGTTTTGCCCATTTCGATAAACGGCGCGCCTGTTCGGTTAACCCACTGCTCGAAGAACCAGGATAAGTCCGTTTTGCAGGTATCTTCAAATATGTGCTGAATATCTTTCCAACCGGCCTGCTGCCAGATTTTATCTTTGTAAAACCTTCTGAGTGATTGATAAAACAGGTTATCTCCGACCATTTGCCTCAGCATGTGGAACACCATCGCTGTCTTCCCGTATCCAATCGCCTGGGTTGCCTGGTCTTTTCTGCC
>MHZD01000147.1 GCA_001828645.1 Planctomycetes bacterium RIFOXYC2_FULL_41_27
AAAACTGCCCGAAAAAATAAATCGTCAAAAAATACTTAAACATTTTTCATTTCTTGTTATATGTTATTTATTAAAATTAAGTTACTCAATATGCTGAGTAGTTACAATTGAAGTAAAGATATAATTATTTATCCACTATATTTTTAGTTGCTAACAAATGAAAAGCAGAACAATCAAAGTTGATTACCTCGCTCGTGTTGAAGGCGAAGCCGCCCTGTATGTTAAGATAAAGGACAACATGGTGGTAGATATCAAATTCAAGATATTCGAACCTCCCCGTTTCTTTGAGGCATTCTTGCGTGGACGTAGTTTCAACGAAGCCCCCGATATAACAGCCCGCATCTGTGGTATCTGTCCCATCGCTTATCAGATGAGTTCAGTGCATGCAATGGAAGACGCATTTGGCGTTACGGTAGATGGCCAACTCCGCGCCTTGCGCAGGCTTATTTACTGCGGTGAATGGATCGAAAGTCACACACTCCACGTGTATATGCTGCATGCCCCCGATTTTCTCGGCTACCCTGACGCAATTCAGATGGCAAAGGATTACCCTGATATCGTTCAGCGTGGTTTACAACTTAAAAAAATAGGGAATGAGATTGTTGCTCTCATTGGTGGCAGGGAAATCCATCCTATCAATGCAAGGGTTGGCGGCTTTTATAAAGTTCCGGCTAAACAGGAACTGTCTCCGCTTGCTGAAAGGCTTAAATGGGCAAGAGACGCCGCACTGGAAACCGTACGCTGGACTGCCACGCTTAATTTCCCTGACTTTGAACAAGACTACGAATTCGTTGCCCTTCGTCATCCTGAAGAATATCCATTCAATGAAGGAAGGCTTGTTTCAAACAAGGGATTGGATATTTCCGTACATGACTATGATAATCACTTTATAGAAGAGCATGTACAGCATTCAAATGCGCTCCGTTCTGTACATAAAGGACGCGATTCATACTTTGTCGGTCCTTTAGCACGTTATAATCTAAACTTCGACAGACTTTCTCTTTTAGCACAAGAAACAGCACGTTCCGTTGGTCTTTCTAATGTCTGCCGTAATCCATTTCAGAGCATTATCATTCGGAGTGTAGAGGTTCTTTACGCCTGTGATGAAGCTTTGCGTATTATTGAACAGTATGAAAAGCCTGATAAACCGGCTTTGGAAATCCAACCACATGCTGCGGTAGGTTTTGGTTGTACTGAAGCGCCGCGCGGAATCCTTTATCATCGTTACCGAATTGACGACAATGGTGTAATCCTCGACGCCAAGATTGTTCCTCCAACGTCACAAAATCAAAAGACTATTGAAAATGATCTCTGGCAGTTTATCCCTCAACATCTAAAACTCCCTAACGACCAACTTACTTTGCAGTGCGAGCAGGCAATACGTAACTATGATCCTTGTATATCATGCGCCACGCATTTTTTAAAGCTCAAGATAGATCGGGTATAAAAATAACAGAAATAATTCACCGCAAAGACGCAAAGAGCGCAGAGGGAAAGACCAGAAGATGAGAAAATGGGAAGTTGGGAAGTTGGGAAACTTAACCCCATAGCGTCTCATCTTTTTATTTATCCGCGAACTTAGCGGCCTGTATGGTAAGATGTACTGCTATAAATTTAGTAACCGAACAAGCTGTGCAAAATAAACATTCTATTCTCATTATCGGCATTGGCAATCCATATCGAGGCGATGATGGGGTAGGACATCGTATTGCACAAGATATAAAGGAAAAATCACCCGATCATGTTAATGTTATCGAACAAAGTGGTGATGGGATATCGTTGATGGAGTCCTGGAAAGACGCCGATACCGTTATCCTTATTGATGCGGTTCATTCTGGTAAAAATTTTGGGACCATTTATCGATTCGAAGCGCACGAACAAGCCATACCGTCAAGGTTTTTCCATTACTCTACACACGCCTTCGGGGTTGCTGAAGCCATTGAACTTGCAAGGACACTCAAACAATTACCCCAAAACCTTATTGTTTACGGCATTGAAGGAAAATGTTTTGAAGCAGGTATCGGACTATCTTTGGAAGTTGAGAAAGCAGTTGAGGAAGTTATGATGCGTGTACAACAAGATATCCATAACTGTTCACCACGGAAATACACGGAATATCACTGAAATAGAATAATCTGTTAATAACTCACTCAGTGAAACGCCGCGCTAGGAGTATCTGTGGTAAATTCTGAAATATATAACGTATATGCACGAGTTTTCTCTGATCAAAGACCTTATCCATAAGATAACAACCATTGCACGTGAGCAGCATGCAAGTAAAGTGATCGGTGTAACCGTTAAACTCGGAGCACTCTCCCACATCTCTCCGGAGCACTTCCGTGAACACTTCATCCATGCCTCACACGGAACAATTTCCGAAGGTGCTCAATTAAACATTGAAGCCCAGACAGACATTACTGACCCGCAATCCCAGGAAGTATTGATCCAAAATATTGAGGTAGTTGATTAACTTATTCAAAAAGACGGTCACTGTTGACCATCTGAAAGATAATATCTGTATCCCTTTTTAAAAGATTTGCCATGTGTTCATACTCTTGC
>MHZD01000148.1 GCA_001828645.1 Planctomycetes bacterium RIFOXYC2_FULL_41_27
TAAGGCAAGTGCTCTAGCCAATTGAGCTAATCGCCCGTAAAGATTTCGAAGTATATCATCTCGTATTTTGTGAGTCAATAAAATTCTACCGCTTCCACGTGATCGGTAAAAATAGAAGTATCAAACCGTAAATTTCCAGCCTACCTAAAAGCATACAGAAACTTAATATCCACTTACCGGCATATGTCATATCACTAAAATTAGCCATAGGACCGACCTTGGCCAGTCCAGGCCCGCAGTTTGCCATGCATGTTGCTACAGCAGAGAAAGCGGTAATTATGTCTGTGTTTAAAGACATTAGCGCCAGAGAACAAACACCAAAGAATCCCAGATACACGACAAAGAATACAGAACACTCTGTAATAATTTCTTCGCTTACCGATTCGCCGTTCAGCTTTACATGTTTTACCATGCGCGGCCTTAAAATCCTGCCAAATTCTCGCATGCTCGATTTCAGCAACAATAATATTCTCACGCATTTTATACCGCCGCCTGTTGAGCCGGCACATGCGCCAATAAACATGAGCAAAACCAATAAAAACCGGCAGGCATTAGGCCACAGATCATAATCTGCAGAAACATGACCGGTTCCAGTGCATACGGTGATTGCCTGAAAAAAGGCATGTCGAAAAGAAATTCCTAAGTTGTAATAACGGGCGTCATTTGTTGCATTATTAAAGTACCCAGATTGACTGAAGTACAATACCAGCGCAATAAATACGATCGCCGTTAAAATCAGGCCTGCAAAGAATCGAAGTTCTGAATTTTTGAGGACCTTTTTGAATTCCTTCTGAAAACACTTATAGTAAAGTGCGAAGTTGCATCCACAAATAAACATAAAGGCTGCGGTTACAATTTCCACATACAGGCTGTTATAGTATGCAGTGCTTGTATTTTTTATAGAGAAACCCCCAGTAGATACGGTCGTAAAAGTATGGCATATTGCATCAAAAATGGGCATACCACTACAGCAAAGCATGACTATCATAAAGGCTGTAATGATGAGGTAAATGAACCAGAGTAATTTTGCAGTTTCACCAATTCTGGGTCTCATTCTATCAGCAGTCGGGCCGCTGACCTCAGCGCTGAAAAGCTGATAGCCACTCATGCCCATTGCCGGCAACAGGGCAACGAAGATAACGATGATCCCCATACCTCCTAACCAGTTGGTGAATGCCCTCCAAAAAAGGATACTATGCGGCAATATCTCAACATCTTTAAAAATGGACGAACCGGTTGTTGTAAATCCGCTGGTCGTTTCGAAAACAGCGTCGCAATATGTTGTACATATACCTGAGAACCAATAGGGAAGTGCACCTAAAAAAATACATACAAGCCAGCTAAAGGTGACAATGGCGATACCTTCCCGGATATTGATATCCACATTTTTTTTTCTAAAGAATGCCTTGCTCAACCCACCCAAAACGCCTGTTATGATGATGGTATAAATAAATGCCCATACTGCTGAATCGTCTTCATAATAAAAGGCTACTCCCAGTGGAACAAGGAGTATCCCTGCCAGCATAAGCACAAGGTTGCCTACCGTAGATAATACAATGGGAATGTTCATAAGGGATGCACTCTAATAATGGTAAATTTCCGGTCAGTCTTTTTTGCTGGAGAAAAGGGATTGAACCTTTTCGATGGCGTTGGGGAGGGCAAAAACAATGACACTCTCACCAGGGTTTATATAAGTATTGCCGGTTGGTATCTGCATGACGCCTTCGCGCACAATGGCGCCCAGGATAGAGCCTTGCGGGAAGGATATTTCCCTCAGAGGCTTACCCACGATCTTTGAGTCTTCCTCAGCCACCAGCTCCATAGCCTCGGCCTCGCTATTATGAAATTTTACGACAGAAAGTGCATGTCCGCGTCTGATATGTTGTAGTATAAAACCGACAGTGATCAGTCTTGGATTTATTACGATATCCATACCTAATGAATTGATAATGGGTACAAAGACCGGGTCGGCCGTAAGGACGATTGTTTTTTTTGCACCGAGTCGTTTTGCTAATAATGAAGACAGGATGTTATCTTGTTCGTTTTCAGACAAGGCTACGAAGAAATCGGCAATATCAATAGATGCCTCCTTCAGAAGGTCTATATCAAGGGCGCTGCCCTGGAGGACGATGGTTTTGTCAAGCACTGTTGCGGCTTGCTGTGTCTTTTCCTTATCTGGTTCAATCATAGTAACGCCAATCTTTTGCTCCTCTAATTTTTTTGCCAGTTCAAGACTTGCACGATTTACACCGTAAATAATGACTTTTTCAACTTCGTCCGCACGTCTGTTGACCATCGGGAGGAAGTAAGGTAATGCCTCTTTGGCTACCAGCACAAAAATATTGTCGTTAGGCATCAGTTTAGTTTCACCCGTTGGAATAAGCATTTCTTCATTCCTCTGAATAGCAACAATGAGGAAGGAATCACTAGATTCGATTTCTCTTAGTTCCGAGAGTTTTTTCCCGGCTACTGGGGCATCAGCCGGTACGTTAAATCCTCGCAGGAGGATGTCCCCCGCAGTGAAATCAGCCACATAAATGGACCCCGGAGTCCCAATTATATTCAGGATGGAATTAATGGTAATCTTTTCCGGGTTTACAATGTGGTCTATGTGGAATTCGTTCTGGCTGAGGATAGATTGTTCATCGGTAAACTCAGGGTTTCTTATCCTGGCAATTTTGGTTTTGACGCCGTAACTGTGAGAGAGCATACATACTACCATATTAATTTCGTCACTATCGGTAACGGCCAGTACCATATCGGCATTTTTTATCCCTGCCTCTTCCAGGATTGCAGGAGAACTGGCGCTCCCTGACGCCACAGAGACATCCAGTTTTTCGGTAATACGTTTTACCAGGTCAATGTCCCTTTCGACTACTGATATGTCGTGACCTTCCTTTGATAACTGCCTTGCCAGATTAAACCCAACGGCGCCTGCACCAACAATAAGAATTTTCATGGTAATATGACTTTCTTAAACAGAATTATTTTTTATCTTCAAAGGGGAAAAGTTATTCAGATTTCACATGCTGGCTTACCGTTTTTTGGTTGGAGAGTTCAACCACGCATAATTCACTTAATTTTTGGAATTGCGAATTGAACTCATTTCCGCCGCGATTGGGGTCTTCTGCTGTTAAGGTATCAATAAGAGTTTTTACGGTATCATACTTACCCTGTTCAAACATGGCATTGGCGATTTCCAGACGGCATTGCCAGCACAATTGATTATTCTGAGGTGATTCTTTGATCCAAATCACGCACAATTCCAGGGCGCGGTCATATTGTTTCGTTTCTTTTAAACACTGGATGAGTTCTATTTTTATCGAATTGTCGTTGGGAAACCGCTTTGCCAGTTCTTCGTAAAGAGCCAGTGCCTTTTGACAGTCCTTTAAGGCAAACAATGTTTTTGCTAATTTGATCTTGGTTTGCAAAATCTTTTCCTGTAGATCGGGCTGTTTCGAATATTCAGTAATTTGTCTTCCAAAGACGGCTTCAGCCCTTTTGTAATCCTTGTTGGTGTAAAAAGTGTTTGCCACTGTGTTCATTGATTCAAAGTTCAAGTTTTTGATGTTCACAAGAGATTCCGATGCTTGTTCTGCTACCCGTTTGTCGACGTCCTGAAGCGCCTTTACCAATGATTCTATCGCCTGCTGATTCCCAATCTGTCCTAATGCTGTCACTGCAGATTCTCGTACCCGCGCATTGGTATCGGAGAGTAGTTTGATGAGCGAATCAACACAGACAGGGTCTCCGATTTTACCCAGGCTATCGGCGGCATACCAGCGCACACGTTCCTGTTCGTCATTCAGGGCAGCAATTAAAGACGCTACGGCACGGCTATCTCGGAGCTTCCCAAGTGAGACTGCTGTATATTCTCTTATTTTTGCTTCTTTATGGTTTAAGAAGGCAATCAAAGGTTCGACTGCCCTTGTATCCCCAATTTGACCCATGGCTTCTATGATGGCGCACACAAGAGACAAATTGGTATTACTGTTTAATGACGAAATCAGAGCCTCTTCAGCCTCGGGTCTTCCGAGCTTGCCCAAGGCACTGGCGCTTTTTTCCCGCACAACCAAACTCTCGTCTCCCAGGGCATAAACAAGGGGTTTGACAGCCCGCTCATCTCCAATTTCTCCCAAAGCCTGAATTACTTCAATACGCACCTCTTCCTGCATATCGGCAGTAGCGTCAATCAACACACCAATTACAGACGGGTCTTTGATCTTCACTAATTCTTTTGCAGCGAATATTCTTATTTCGGGATATTCACTCTTGATGGCTTCAACCAAGGGTTTGGGATCTGATTTGTCAGGTCTGAGTTCTAGCAGTTTAATCGACTTTTGAGCTATTTCAAGTTTCAACTGCTCAAATTTTGATTCAAACTGTTTCGTGTTTTCTTCCTGTTTTAATACGATGTCTTCCAGCCATTGTTCCCGCGTTTTTGACTTGTTGCGAATCCACCATTGTTTCCACCATGCGGGATCGTTACCGTTGGCCTGTTTTGTAATCTTTTCCAAGGATTTCTTCGCTACTTCCCTTAGCCCGCGGTCATTGGTCGCAAGCATTTTAATCAAGGGTTCGACAGCATCCCGATTATTGGTATTGCCCAGTGCCTTTGCCAACAACATCTTAACGTTTAAAGATCGTTGAGAGTGCAGCATCGCTTCCGACATCTTTCGTATCGAAGTTCTTGTTTTTAACGTGCCGAGTGTTTCCGCTGCCGCAGTCTGTAAAGGAATCGATTCACTCTCAAGCAGTTCGATCATAATGTCAGTTGCACGATCATCCCTGGTAAATCCGAATGCTTTAATAACGGAGACCTGCACGTCTTCATTTTCTTTGCGATCCTTTAGTATTTTTAAGAGCGGTTCCTGTGCATCGAGAAGGTTTAATCCCAAGAGAGAAACAGCTGCAGAACTTCGTATGGTGGGATCGTCAGAATGCAACTGTTCTGTCCATTCTTCCAATTTGCGATGTAGTTCATGGTCTGTCTTTGGCTCTGCTTTTTCTACAACAACCTTTCTCGGGAGCGCCGTGCACCCTAACATACTCGTTAGGGTTACAGATACAATTAATATTTTATAAAAAGTTAATTTAATGTTTTTTTGCATGCGTATTATTTACAACCTGCTAATATTCAAGTAAATATTTGATCAACATCCAAAAATTTCACAGGATTATTTAAAGATGAAGAGTTACTTCATTTTAAAATTTCGTAATGGAAAAAGGTAAGCATTTGGCAAGGGCATAATTGTAGTTATGATGTTAATTAAAAATAATAGCAAATTTTACTTCTCAGGTCAATATAAAAGATGTAACAGTTCAGCCGACTCAAAATAAAAGCAGAAGACAACCCCCTTGCCCCCTTTTCTAAGGGGGATTTTTAAAGTCCCCCTTAAAAAAGGGGGATGAAGGGGGTTGTCATGCGCCATTTGCACGTACACGTGAACTGTTACCAAAAGATAATCCTCAAATATTTTCTTCGATTCATTATAAATTCTGTTTTACATTTAAACTGAGATGAATATAATGTTGAACAGTGTTTGTAAAATTGATAATGTTCTTCTCCCCATTTGCATGGTGACAAGGTTCGTAATGAAAAGTTGTCGAAGTCCTATTTAATCTATTTATTGAGAATACTGAATGCGTGGAAAGTTAATAGTCATTACCGGTGTTGATGGCAGCGGGAAGACGGTACAGACAAAGCTGCTCTGTGAGCGGTTGCTGAAAGAGGGATATCCTGTAGTTACTACTGATTTTCCTCAGTATGGCAAGACTTTCTTTGCCGATATGGTGATAAAATATCTTCGGGGTGAATTTGGTAGCGCAGACTCAGTGAGTCCCTATCTGGCGGCGCTCCTTTACGCAGGCGACCGCTGGGAGTGCAAGGAACAAATAAACACTTGGCTCAGGGAAGGTAAGATTGTTGTGTCGAATCGCTATGTGTGTGATAATATGGCCCACCAGGGTGGGAAAATTAACAACCCTGCTGGAAAAGAAATATTTTTCCAATGGTTGGACAAGTTAGAACATCAAGTCTTTGCTGTTCCGAGGTCTAATTTAAATATCTTGT
>MHZD01000149.1 GCA_001828645.1 Planctomycetes bacterium RIFOXYC2_FULL_41_27
TCAATCTTGCAGATTGAACCTGATATTTTGAACCGGGCTATAGGCTTTAAATGAATATCCGCCATGGAAAGCTAAATGTTTAGGTTCAATCGAAGACGATTGAACCAGCGAGTAGTATCATTTTTCTTTGCGTTTTTTGCGTCTCTGCGGTGAGCTGAACTGTTATAATTATGAGCGACCATCTTATTACAGAAATCCTGAAGATCGAGGAAGAGGCCGACCGTATTGTGAATGAAGCCAGGCAGAAGGCAAGAGAGATTACTGCTAACGTTCACCATGAGATCGAATCTATCGAAACAACCTGTGAAAATGAATATCGTCAAAAACTGGAAATAGTAAAGGCACGATTCGCCGAACTGCAAAAGTCTGAAGCAGAAGGTTTGAGAAATGAATCTGAATTGTTAAAAAAGAAACTTCTCAATATAAATAGTAAAAGCATAGAAGCCGCCGTTACGTGGGTAGTAAAACACATTTACGAGAGCTAGTATGGCTATTGACAGGCTTAATAAAGTAACTATTGCGATTCCTGCGAAAGATTCCCGATGGTTTCTCAGTCAACTTTACCAATTGAATGCCGTCCATATCATGGACACATTTTCACACATTGACGATTCTTCTATTTCTTGCTTCCAGAGATTTCCTACGGTAATCGAAGAAATAGAGAAAAATATCCAGAAATTAAATACCATCCTTTCTATTTTGAAAATATTTAGCCAAAAAAAGAAAGGTTTTGTCGAAGGTATCTTTCCCATCCCATTACAAGTTACTCAAAAGGAATTGAATCAGGCATGCTCACGTATTAATATCGAATCCATCCACAAGGAGTGTCAGGTTCAATATGAAAAATATTCGGCTTTTCAAAAACAGCACAAGCAGCGAAAAGAGGAAATAGACAAACTTACCGATTTTTTACCTTTGGCGGATGAATTAACTCGAATCGGGAGCATTCGGAATGCCTCATTCTTTTACTGTAAGGTATCAGCGTCTCGATGGAATCGGTTTTTGAAGGATGAGCAGTCCAGTGAGTTTCTTGCATGGCAGATTGTTTCAAAAACCGACGAGAAATTAAAAATCCTTTTGGTATATTTAAACAGCGATAAAGACGTTGCACTCAAGATAATTGCAAAATTTGATCTTAAGGAGATGCCTTTCCCTGTCTTACCGGGTAATATAAAAGACCACTTTGACGCATTAGTCTCGGAAATGACCAATTTGGCTCGAGAAGAGAGGCTCATTTGTCAGCGATTCATTGAGTTATCCCACGAATGGCGTTCACTGGAAATTTTATTGGGATATTGGGAAAACGAGAGAAACAAGATGATTGCTCAGCGCAGATGCGCCCTGTCTAAAAGGACCTTCGCATTGGTTGGATATGTTAAAACAACGGACAGGTTGAAACTAGATTCAATGCTCGGTAACGAATTTCCGCATACGTCAGTTTTTTATGAAGAGCCGTCACCGAAGGATAGAGTGCCCGTTTCTATAACACTCAACAACTTCTTTAAACCTGCCCAAGTGTTAATTAACATGTTTGGACTGCCCAATTATTTCACCTTCGATCCAACACCCTTTGTTATCG
>MHZD01000150.1 GCA_001828645.1 Planctomycetes bacterium RIFOXYC2_FULL_41_27
AGGGGAAATCGTTTTGTCCGGTTACATAATTCGTATATTTTCTGCAGATATTTTTGCGATAATCATCGGCAGAAGCAGTATCTTTGAGTTCTTTGTAATAATAATCAGCCATGTAGGCGGTCAGCCCTTCACACCAGTTTCCCTGGGATTCATCCACAAAGACCGAGTTGCCCCACCAATTGTGCAGAATTTCATGCCCCAGCGAGGTATCCACGATAAAGGGTAATTTTACAACGGTGCTCCCCAGCAGGGTAAAAGAAGGCATGCCATATCCCGTCTGGAAAAAATTTTCGACAATGGCGAACTTTCCGTATGGATAATTCCCCAGGAGTTTCTGGTACATATCCAGATAGCGCTTCGTGGCGTTTATGTATGTTTCTACCAGACCTTGTTCCTCAGGGAAGAAATAGGCGTAAATATCAATTCCGTCATGCTTGATACTCGTTACTTTATACCTTCCGGCTACCAGATGGCAATCCTCGGATACGTTTTTTTCTTCCCACGTTGTATAAATCTTGTCTGTATCAGATTTTTTGCTCACAAGAGTCCCCTGCGTTACGGCCTCATATCCAGCAGGCGTAGTAATAGCTATCCTGAAAGTTGCCAGAGAGCCAGGTATATCCGGATACCAACCGCATGCAGGGCTCAAATAAACCCCTTCCTCGCCAATAGTACCGCTAGTTTCTCCCAAATCCTCCTTTTCCGGTGAACCAGGCTTTTCAAAAAGAGACCCTTCGTATGCAATATCTAAAATTACGCTATCGGATTGCCTCAAATCCGTTGGTATTGTAATCTCCAAACGCTGTCCATCTCCATTCGAGGTAGTCTTAAAATCTAACTTCCTGTTTGGGATGCTAACTGATAAAACTTGAAATGACTTATTAATAAAAAATGAAACCTTTTCAGCATTCGTGCATGGTAGAAGTATATGGTCAACAGCCTTTAGCTGGTGCTCTTTCAAAAACAGTTCGATCTCAATATTGTGGCTCAGAATATCGCTTTTACTAACCTCATTAGCATCCATGTCAGATGCAATTGTAATTGCTAAAATGCATAATAAAGGCAGCATATACCTTGTTGACCTCATAGTAAACATATCGATACTCCTTTTATTTTTGTTGTTAAGACAAAGACACAAAAGATATACTATTTTATTAATCAAGGCTTAACTACAAACAGAAGCTTTTAGCATTTTCAATTCTTTTTTTAGTTCCTGAAGAATATCCTCTATACCCTTGATACCGAACTTTCCAAGGGGACAAATCTTTTTGTCGCCTTTTCTCTTGCAGGTTCTTTTAATTCCTTTTCATTGAATATGCAAGTTCAAAATTTAATCCAGGATGCTATTGATTTCAGCCATCTTTAGGCCTGAAAGGCCGTTAGTATATAGCAGGGGGTAAAGCCCCCTGAATACAATAAATAGAAAAATATTTAGCCCCAAAGGGGCGAAAGAAAATCATCACCAATTATTTCCAGATATATTTTTCGTCATATTCAATACCATATTTGTTAAGCATATCAATAAATTCCTCTTGAAATGATCTTTCGCGAGGATGGTTTTGTTGGTTTTTAATATATTGAATTACTGCGCTTTCTGATGACTTGCTTACCGAAAAAGCCCCATAGCCATCCTGCCATCCAAAATTATTTTTATCCGGAAAGGTAGTATGAATCCATTTTGAGGAATTTGCTTTAACAATTTCCATAAATCTTGAGACAGAAACGGTTTTAGGCATATACGCATAAAAATGGATATGTTCTGGCATGGCATTGATTTCAATGAGGGCTCCATCAAGTTCTTTGATTATTCCACCAATATATGTGTACAGCCTGTCATTGATAGTATTATCTATCAATGGTATTCTGTTTT
>MHZD01000151.1 GCA_001828645.1 Planctomycetes bacterium RIFOXYC2_FULL_41_27
GTGACATGCCTCTTGCATCAATCACTAATATTGTCGGCGTATTTAATATTTTAGAGAGATGCGCAGTGCTGCCATATTCCGTTCCATCCATACAACCGTCATATAGTCCCATTACTCCCTCAATTACAGCGATGTCTGACTGCACTAAAGAACGCTCGAACAATTCCAGACATACATCCCTGCTCATTAACCACGTGTCCAGATTTCTAGAGGGTCGTCCGGTAACAGCCGTATGATGTGAGGGATCAATATAGTCAGGCCCAACCTTATAACCTTGAACAGCGAATCCCCTTTTCTTCAACACAGACATTAAACCCAGGGTGATCGTTGTTTTACCAACGCCACTGTTGGTTCCTGCTATTAATATCCTCGGATAGTTAGATGGAATAGGTTTCATAACTGATCGAATTATATATTACAATACTGTGTGGGTCAAGGATTCCAACCGAAAACAACTTCCCTGTCGATACCAAAACTACATATATGTATAGGAATTTAAATGTTGTTGTAGTGTGGCCACAAACAAAGTTGCCGAAGGCCTAATTTAATGTATAGGAAATTCAAAGTTGATAGAAACCGTGACCGAAGATACGTTCCATGACGGTATTGGGGTCAAGGTTTTTGATTTTTGGTTTTATTTCATGGAAAAGATAGGTTTTTGCACGGTAATCAGTATAATTTACTGGGATAATAAAGCCAATATGACACATATCGCACTCTTCTTTGACAGGACAGACAGTATCTCCGGTGTTTTTGGTCTCAAGTAAACGTACCTCTCTTGGTGAGAGATAGAACTCGTCATAGCAGTAAGTGCATCGTACCAGAACGGGTTGTTTTTTGTTAGAGAAGAAGGGGAAAATAGCCATGAGCAATCTCCTCGTGTTTTGAGACAAGGGAATAATAAGAAGGCAGTACAACGGCCTTTAGTAGCATGATGGACTTACACAAAGGGCATCTCAGGGGGTCGTATTTATAGGCCGTCTGTATCATGGTTCTCCATGAGATGTAGACCTTTGTGGTGATAACAGTTTTTATGTCAAGGAGTTTATAGACTAAGGGTAAGAGTTTTCCTCTGAGTCTGTTTGCCAAGAACCCATAGTAACGGATATTTCTGAAGTTTTTATCTGGGATGTGGCAGATGAGCCGTTCAATAAAGTCGAGCACAGGCAAGGTCATAGTTTCTTTGATATTGGTATAGTGGTCAAGGTACTCAAAGGTAACGGTATTACCGTCATAGTGTTTGATTCTGGTTTCACCAATGGGAGGCCGTTTGAGGTATTTACCAAGATACTCTACGTTGGCCTTCATGTTATTTGATTGTTCATTGAGGTGGACGACCCAGGTTTTTTCATAAAACTGGGTTGTCCAGGAA
>MHZD01000152.1 GCA_001828645.1 Planctomycetes bacterium RIFOXYC2_FULL_41_27
GGCCTGTGTGTGTAACCAGCTATCTTTGCCTTCAGTATCCAGTTCAAAATGGTGATGGCTGTGTTTAATGGTGGCTACTTTATAACCCCTGGATTTTAGTTCTTTCACAAGTTTTACAATGAGGGTGGTCTTGCCGCTGTTAGATCTGCCCACAACAGATATTACAGGCACTTTGAATTTCATAACATATAAATTATAAAAAATGGGTTACAAAAACAAACTAAATTCGTAATAGTTCACCGCAAAGGCGCAAAGAGCGCAAAGGTATTATTTTTTAGTAGAGACAGGTTTGAAACCTGTCTCTACTTCTTTTGTGAGGTTTTTTTCTCATTTTTAAAGTTTTTCCTTTGCGTCCTTTGCGCCTTTGCGGTGGGCTGCACTGTTACCTAAATTTTAATGCTTTTCCATAAATGAGCAGTCGGGATTTAGCCTTGACAACCTATTTTTGTTGAAGTAGACTTTATTTTAAAATGTTATTTTTATTATAACTATAGTTTTGCTATGGATAATACGGAAAAGATAGTAGACAGACGGCAACTTTTTAAGGATTTGTTTGCTTTCGTAGGCAACAAGGTTGCGGATTATGCCAGTAAAAAAGCCGATCGTGTGATGCCCAAAGGGGATTATTTGCGTCCTCCCGGCGCTATTGAAGAGACAGAATTCCTTTCCCTGTGTACCCGTTGTGATGAATGTATCAAGGCGTGTCCTGCGAAGGCTATCAAGAGGTCGAATGGGCTGATGGATGTGGCGATAGGTACGCCTGTTATTGTACCGAAGGAAAATCCATGCGTTCTGTGCAATGGGTTGTTATGCATCGCAGCGTGTAAAGAAGGGGCGTTGAAACACGTTGAACATGTGAATAAGGTCAAAATGGGCGTTGCAGAGCTGGATCAGTCGCGATGTTTGGCGTGGGGAGGGCAGGATTGTCAGTTGTGTTTTATAAAATGCCCGTTACAAGGCGATGCATTGTATCAGGAAGATGGCAAACCAGTAATTAATGAGGATAAGTGTGTAGGTTGCGGGGTTTGCGAATACGCCTGCAATACCATAAATAACACGTGCGCTATTAAGATTATACCTGATAGGTAGATTTAATACTTTATGGATAAATGGTTGAATGGTTAATAACCATACAGCCATCTAGCCATGTAACCATCCAATATCTTAAACTTGACTCATTTGTGAAGATAAACCGCAGCCAGATAAAGTTTTTAATGATTAGGTGGTACGTACATGAGATTTAAAAGGGGGATGTAATGCCAGAATGCAAGATTCCGTTTACCTGTGAGCTTTGTGAGAAACAGTTGTCCTGTCAACTGGATCAGATAGAACACAACAAGTGGGCAATTGC
>MHZD01000153.1 GCA_001828645.1 Planctomycetes bacterium RIFOXYC2_FULL_41_27
CCCGTCCAATAATCTTCCCATCTTTTACCAAAACAGAACCGATTGGAATTCCTCCCTCGCTCAATCCCTGTTTTGCCTCATCAATAGCTGCCTTCATAAAGATGTCCATAATTTCTCCATTGTCAAAGACAACAATTTTATCTGCCGATGGTTTTTGTTGTTACCTGTAAAAACTCTTTGATATATTTTATGGAAACATTATAGTATAAACTTTAGTTCTGCTGCAACGAATAAGAGTAGAAATTGTTGGGGCGTTCCTAACGTATATTAAAAATTATAAGTAAGATTGCAAATGGAGGGTTTTTTGGATGAAATATCAGGTCGGTAAGGTAGGAAGGGTGGTTGTAGCAAAATTTGAGGACAAAGAGGACGTCCTCGGGAATCTGGGCAGCATAGTAAAAAAGGAGGGCATAAGCGCCGCCGTATTTTATCTGGTAGGCGGTATGCGTGAGGGTAAGATAGTGGTAGGGCCCGAAAGAGATGAAATTCCTCCTACCCCGGTATGGAAAAATCTGGGAGAGAGCCATGAGGTGGTGGGCTTCGGGACAATATTTTACCAGGGCAATGAGCCGAAGGTGCATTTCCATGGGGCATTTGGTAAAAAGGATATGGTAAAGGTTGGATGCCTTCGTGAAAATTCAGCAACGTTCCTCGTCCTTGAGGCCGTGATTATTGAACTTTCCGGAATCAATGCAGTGAGGGAGTTTGATCCCGCACTGGGGCTGACCCTCCTTAAGCTTTAATAATTTGGTAATGGTTCACCACAGAGGTCACAGCGAAAATCTAACAAAATATTGTTAAAACCATTGAAAGCATTGGGAACCACAGCGTGCACAGATTGCACAGATTAAAAAAACAAATAATCGGTGGTTGTAAAGAGACGGAGGTGGTCTATGGAGATTTTAGAGGCAATCAGAGGGAGAAGGAGTGTAAGAAACTTTCAGAAGAAGGACATTCCACAAAAAATCGTTGAGAAACTCATCGATGCCCTGATATGGGCGCCCAGCGCCGGGAATTTGCAGGCAAGAAAATTCTTCTTTCTTCAAGATGCAAAACTCAAGGAGGACATTGCCTGCGCCGCACTGAATCAGGATTTTATTGCAGAAGCGCCCCTCGTTATTGTTGGCTGCACGGATAGCAGGATTTCAGGCAGATACGGGGAAAGGGGTAAATACCTTTATTCTATTCAGGACGTGGCGGTCAGTATTATGGGGATGATGCTGGTGGCGCATGAAAACGAACTCGGTACCGTATGGGTTGGGGCATTCAGGGAAGAGGGGATATTTGATTTGCTGAACCTGCCAAAGAATCTCCGCCCCGTTGCAATCGTACCGGTAGGATATCCTGCGAAAATTCCGTCACCTCCACCGCGAGTATCAAGACACGAGGCTGTGGAATTTAGATGAAGAAAATATTGGCTCACCGCAGAGAACGCGGAGGACGCAGAGTTACAACCCCCTAAATCGTTCGACTGAGCTCACGACGAAGTCCCCCTTTGTTAAGGGGGACACCCGCAATAATCCCCCTTAGTAAAGGGGGAAGAAGGGGGTTGTTATGCGAACTTTGCGATCTTTGCCGTGAGCTGGACTGTTACTATAATGATAATGCACATTTACTCCATATCGGCGCAGCCATTTTCTTCCAAACCCAGCTTCTTCTGCCAGTCGGCATCCTGTTCGGGCAACTTGATCACACGAAATTTATCAGCGGGGATATTTTCAAGAGAAGGATAATCTTTATCTGGCAAAATACCCTCATAAGGATTGTTTTGTGCACTCATAGGGTGAACGGCATAAAGCGATAACCCTTCACCATCATCCACAAGGATCATCCCATATTCCTGCAGTGCCTTCGCAATCGTCTTTTCATAATCATTCAACCCTAACGAATCCAAATCTAATGCAGGGTCGAGCTGCACACGTGCCCCTTCCGGCATGGCATTCGATCCTTTTGACGTCCCATCGCTATCCGTAGCGGGAGAAACGGGACCGCCTGCCTTTGTGAGGTCGAATGAGAAGGCAAGTGCATGGTCTATACGACCATTCCGTAACTCATCTGGCCATATAAGTCCATTCAGAAGCGCAAATCCCGACCCTCTGCAGGAAAGCCCCTTCCCGAATATGCCGTCACTATCGATGCTTATCCTGTTTGCCCAACTGGCTGTCCATGCGCCATTCTTTTTCTTTGCCTGCCAGAAATCATACTCACACCGTGTCGTGGTATCAACAATTGCCATAGCAAAGTCCCCCTCGTCAGGGCCGGAATCACTCCCGCCGCAGCCATCCGGATTAATTTCTCCATCATGGTTATCCTCGCTCGGTTCAGCCCAGTCTGGAATGGGAATGTTTTTCATCTTTGTTACCCCAATTTCCCATTGCTTGCCGCATTTCATCTCTACATCGTAACGAGGTGTATTTTCATCGGCATAATATACAGGTACTGTATACTGCTTCACTGCCAATACAATACCGTTTGCAGCCTCCGATACAAGACCTTTCACCATTTCCTTTGAATCCGAATCTATCTCCGGATTGGATTCAATCTTTTGCGCAAATGGATTTGAATTTGAATAGAGTGGTACATGAACTAAATCTTCAGGTTTGCTATTTTCAGTAGGTGTTGCCGTCGGCGTTGGTGTCAATCCCGGTGTTGGCGTTGGTTTTCCTCCTGTCGATGTATCTTCTTTTTTGAATTTAAAGCACATGACAAAGTCGTTATTCTCTCCCTTTTTTACCGTAAATTTCACCTTTGATGTACGCCCAAGACCTTCTTTTGTGGCATACATGGCATATGAATCACCATCTGATATTCCATTTATTGAATAGAGGCCGGCGCTATCTGAAGTGGTTTCTTTAGAAGCGCCGCGGGAAGGCTTCACTATCACTGTTGCATCAGCCACCGGATGGAATTTTTTGTCTGAAACATTTCCATACACCATGAGTGATGATGATGATTTAAGGTCAAAAACAGCGCCGTCAACAGACAGTTTTTTTGGAGAACCAGCATGGCCTGCCCGGGTCAAAAAACAGACAATGCCAACGAATAATACAAGACTCGCAAATAAGCCCACAATCTTAATCCTGGTCATAAAACTGACTCCTTTGTCGTTAGTTATGGAAACGATGGTCTAAAGATTGCTTAAATTTTGTAAGCCTCAATCTTTTCATAGAGCACCTTTCGGCTAATTCCAAGCAGTTCTGCGGCCCTGGACTTGTTGCCCTCTGCAGATTTCAGCGCATCCATAATCATCTCGATTTCTAACTGCTTTTGCGCCTCGTACAGGGTTCCCGTTGATTTGTATTTCTGCAACTGCACGGCGGATTTATTACTTATTTCCGGCGGTAACATATCTACACCAAGCATACTATCTTCCGGGGCAAGGGTAACAATCCTTTCAACGACATTCCTTAATTCCCGCACATTGCCAGGCCATGAGTAATTTAAAAGCAATGTCACAGCCTCTTGGGCAAATCCTTTTACATGCTTGCCAATATCGGCACAACTTAACTCCAGAAAATGTGTAATCAGCAGGGGGATGTCTTCTTTGCGCTCGCACAAAGGTGGGAGGTGGACGGGTACCACATTCAACCGGTAAAACAAGTCTTCCCGAAATTCTCCACTACTCATTGCATTCTTTAAATCTTTGTTGGTTGCCGCCAGAACGCGCACATCAATCTTAATTACCTTAGTTCCTCCTACCCGCTGCAGTTCCTTTTCCTGCAAGATACGCAGGAGTTTCGCCTGGGTATGAGGATGCATGTCTCCAATTTCGTCAAGAAAAATAGTCCCTTTATTCGCCACCTCAAAGAGTCCCTGCTTGGTTTCTCCTGCCCCTGTGAATGCCCCTTTTTCATATCCAAACAGTTCACTTTCAAGGAGGTCGCGTGGAATAGCGGCGCAGTTTAAGACTACAAAGGGTTGACCCGACCTCGAACTGTTGTAATGGATTGCCTTGGCAATTAATTCTTTCCCCGAACCGCTTTTCCCGGTAATAAGAACGCTATAAGGGGCATTACTGACCTTTTTCACCAATTCCAATACTTCTTTGATTTTCGGACTTGTACCAATAATGTTACCAAATGAGGATTGTACCTTTTGCTGTTTCTTGAGGTTTTTGTTTTCGGATGCGATACGTTCATTTGCCCTCTTGAGATCGTCAAAGAGTTCGGCGCTGTAAATCAACAATGCCACCTGAGATGCTATGCCGGTAAAAAGATCGAGGTCTGCCTTAGAAAATTCGTAATCCTTGCTCTTGCTTTCAATCTGTAATATACCTAAAGTTTTTTGGGGACATATAAGTGGAGCACACATGACAGAACGGGCTCCAATTATCTTTATACTTGTACTGACCCTGGAATCCATTTGGGCATCCATTATGAGCAATGATTTTCGTTCCCTGATGGCGCGCTGCGCAAGCGTCTGGCTCATGACATTCCCTTCTGCAGCCAACGAACGGTCTTTTGTGTGAATCGTTCGAATGGCCAATTGTGTTTCATCCGAGTCTTGTAAAGCCACAAAACATCGTACTGCCTGGGGAAACATGGTAAAAATAATCTGAATAATCTCTTTCAACAATGCATCGAGATCAAAGATATTCCCAATAACCCTTGTAATATCGTGGAAGATTTTTAGTCTCTTTTGTAATCGTTCAAATTCCCCTTTACCTGGGGTTTCACGGCCAATTGTTTCGTCCATAGTTTCAACTGGCAATGGATCTTTTGTTGCCATGATAATCTGGGTACATTCGGTAGAGGGGAATTCTGATGGATATGGTTGTCCAGACTCGGTGTCGTTAAAAATTAAGGTATATGGCCCGATACAGATTTTTTCGCCGTTGGTTAATGGATGGGGAGAAGTAATCCGCTCGCTACCCAGAAAAACTCCATTGTGACTGCCCAGGTCTTCAATCAGATATCCACTAGCTGATTTGCAGATCCTTGCATGGTGCCGTGAGACAAGGAGATCATCAAATTTAATATCAGTAGTAGAGGCACGACCTATGATGGTAATATCCTTTAAAGGGTAGCTTTTTTTTTGACCAGGGATGGTAACGTCGATTAGTTCAACCATATGAACAAAGGTAATTGCACACTATACCAAAGTGGAAGACCTCCCCTTCATCGTTCGACTGAGCTCACGACGAAGTCCCCTCCTTGCGAAGGAGGGGAAAGAGGGGTGGTTATAAAATTTCACTTGATTCTGTACAATTTAAAAAGGACAGACGCATCGAGGCTTTTTACCAGCAATGATTTCTAAAGTGTCAGCAACCTCATAATGTCATTGCGTGTGGCATATATTACCAGGGTAATAATAAGGCCAAAGCCGATATATTGGGCGATAGAGAGCGTCCTTTGGCTCACGGGAGACCCCTTGATTCGTTCGATTGCCAGGAACAGCAAGTGTCCCCCATCCAGCACCGGAATAGGTAAGATATTTAAAAGCGCAAGCTGAAGGCTCAGGATGCCCAGGAAATACACCAGCTTACCAAAGCCCACATTTGCTGATTCATACGAAGCCTGAGCAATGAGGATAATCCC
>MHZD01000154.1 GCA_001828645.1 Planctomycetes bacterium RIFOXYC2_FULL_41_27
GTTATCCTGAATCTTATTTTAATACGGTTAGACCGGGTTTATCGTTGTATGGATTATATCCTTCTGAAGATGTTTCAAGAGATATAGGCATCAGACCTGTTATGAGCTTTAAAACAAGGATTATTCACATTAAAGATATGGAATCGGGAGATGTTGTAGGCTACGGCAGGACATACAGGATTACTAAGCCTACCCGTGTCGCAACTCTACCCTTGGGATATGATGATGGATATAACCAGTTACTTTCGAATCAAGGAGAAGTCATTATAAGGGGCAAGAGAGCATCTATTATTGGACGGGTTTGCATGGATCAATGTTTTGTAGATGTGACCAACATAAAAGATGTTTCTGTTGGAGATGAAGTCGTATTATATGGTAGTCAAGCACAAGAAACAATATCGGTAGAATCTATTGCCCAACAGTTAAACACAATTCCTTATGAGGTTACTTGTAGTATAAGTAAACGTGTGCCGAGAATCTATACCAACAAAGAAAACTAATAAAAATGTGTGGCCTTTCAATTTTGAATGAACAATAGGAGCACGCAAATTTCAAACTTATTCACCAGTATTTAAGTCAATCCTAATTTATCCATCTTATATCTCAATATCCTTCTTGTCGTTTTTAGGATTTGTGCAGCTCTGGTTTGTATACCATTTGCTTTTTGGAGGGCTTTTTCTATAAGTTCTCTTTCGATGCGTGAGACAATTTCATCAAGTGATTCGGCATCCAATAATTCAATTAAGCCGTTAGAATTGTATGAGGTATGATAATTATTTCCACTTTTGATTTCCATAGGGAGGTGTTCTTCGAGAATGGTATCGCTATCACCATACAGCGTAAGCATCCTTTCGATTACATTTTTTAGTTCTCTTATATTTCCCGGCCAATAATAGTTTTCAAGCAGTTTCATTGCGTTTTGTTGAATCTTTTTGGTTTTAGAGTAAAGTTCTTCTTTATACTTTTGAAAATAATGCCTTACGAGGAAAGGAATATCTTCTCTCCTGTTTCTCAGAGCAGGCACGTCCAACGGAACGACATTTATCCTGTAGAATAAATCCTCTCTAAATGCTCCTTTAGTTATTGCAGTCTTAAGGTCAATATTGGTACTTGCAATTAACCGAACATCAATACTGATTGTTTTAGTTCCACCTACGCGGACAAAGTCATATTCCTGCAAAACTCGCAAAAGTTTAGCTTGATTGGACAAACTCATCTCGCTGATTTCATCCAAAAAAATGGTGCCGCCATCTGCCAGTTCGAAACGCCCGATTTTCTTATCGGTTGCACTGGTAAATGCACCCTTTTCATGTCCAAACAATTCACTTTCTAACAAGTTATCGGGCAGATTAGGGCAACTCACGGCGACAAAAGGCTTATTCTTTCTTGGACTTTGTAAATGAATTGCCCTTGCAATAAGCTCCTTTCCCGTACCACTTTCACCGGTAATGAGTACAGGCGAATCTCCTTTCGCCACTCTGATGATTGTATCAAATATCTGCCTCATGGCAGGGCTTTGACCGACAATGTTGTTAAACTCAAAATTCTTGTTTAATTCCGACCGGAGGTATGCCACCTCGTGCGCAAGTTCTCCAGAACGGAGTGTTTTGTCTATGACGAATTTAATTTCCTCAACATCAAATGGTTTGATAATGTAATCAGAGGCGCCTAATTTCATGGCTTCAATAGCTGTTTTCACTGCTTTTACGGCAGTAACCATTATGACCTCAACATCCTTGTCTATTTTTCTTATTTCACTTAAAACCTCCAGCCCGGACATGCCCGGTAACATAATATCGAGAATCACCAGATTAACACATTCATTACGAAGGATTTCTAATGCCTTTAAACCGTCAATAGCAGTAAGGACTCTGTAATCTTCTTTTAATATCATTCTAAACGATTCAAGGACGCTTAACTCATCATCAACTACTAAGATAGTCCTCATATTTGACACCCCTCGTTAGTGGACGTATTTGATCAGGCATTACCGTATTTTCATTATTTATGTAGAATAAAAATTAGTAAGCAAAAAACCTTCCAAATTTAGATAAATTATCCCTTTCTGCAATCAATTTTAAATTTTCATTTATAACTTACTTTTATATATAAGATTACTCTTATTTGTATTCTTAATTTCAGTAAATAATCATTCTATAAACAACATGACCTAACAACAAATTATGAACAAATTTGTGTAATAGTGCAAATTTGTTTTTAAATTTTTAATGATTTGTATTTATCATGTAAAAGTTTTGTTATAGTGCCTGGGACAAGCTTTCCCACAGCATATCCATCAATCTTTGAAACGGGCATAATTTCCATAAGGGCGTTGGTAATAAAAACTTCGCTTGCCCCAAAAACCTTTTCCAGTCCGAAAAGCTCCTCTGAGGCATGAATACCGTTTTCCTTGCACAACTCTAAGACAATCTTCCGTGTAATACCAGGAAGTACATTAGCCTTCAGGGAGGGGGTAATAACGGTGTTCTTCTCAACAACAAAAATATTACTAACGGCACATTCGGCGATATGGTTATCTGTGTTCAGAATGAGTGCGTCGTGAGCGCCCTTTTCAGATGCCTTTCTTTTAATAAGGTAATTGGTCAAAAAGTTGAGTGTCTTGTGACATGAGATGGGACAGGTAGCGCTCCTGCGAATATGAGAAGTGATAAGCAACACACCTGTTTTATACAGTGATACTGGATAGACGGCAAACGGTTTTGTATGGATAACAAAGGTGGGTACGCATGTACCCGTGGGAATGAGTCCGTTAAATCCGAGTCCTCGAGACAATGTCATCCGGATATAGGCATCTTTTAAATTATTCTCTGTAAGGAGGTGTTCAATAATCTGTCGTATCTGCTGAGATGTATAATGAAAAGGAATGTTAAAATATTGTGCGGAATTTGAGAGACGGGCAACATGATCTTCTAGTCGAAAGGGGGTTTTACCGTAAGTTCTCAGAGTTTCGAATAATCCATCCCCGTAAAGAAAGCCGCGATCCAGGGTGCTTAAGAGGCCCTCTGTATCTTTGACGATTTTATCATTTAAGAAGATGCGATTGGACATGGTTTTAGTGAATCCATAAGGGCCTTGGCCTTGTGCATGGTCTCTTCGTATTCCTCTTCTTCATTGGAATCGGCCACAATACCACTTCCAACCTGGAAGTATACCGTTTTGTCCTTTGTAATGAAGGTGCGTATAGCAATGCTCAGGTCTGCATCACCATTAAATCCGATATAACCTATAGCACCCGTATAAACACTTCGCTGCGTAGGTTCAAGTTCATCAATAATCTGCATGGCGCGGATCTTTGGCGCCCCGGTAATTGAACCGCCGGGAAATGTGGCCTTAAGTAAGTCGATTAAATCATACCGTTCGTGCAGATCCCCTTCAATGGTAGAAACGAGGTGATACACGGTTGGATAGGCTTCTAAAACCTTTCTTTCTGTGACCTTGATGGAACCATAATCGCAAACACGTCCGAGATCGTTTCGTTCAAGGTCAATGATCATAATAAGTTCTGCATCGTCCTTCGGGCTGGAGAGTAACGCCTGTTTCATAATTTCGTCTGTCTTCGCATCCTTACCACGCGGCCGTGTACCTTTGATAGGGCGAGTCTGGACACGTCTTGCATGCACATTGAGAAATCGTTCCGGTGAGGAACTGATAACGGCAATATCATCAAAGTTCAGGTAACATGAAAAAGGCGCCGGATTTACCGAACGCAATATTCTATAAAGTTCATAGGGAGGTATATCAAGATGCGCCTCTATTCGTTGAGAAAGATTGACCTGATAAACATCGCCTGCTGAGATATAATCCTTAATGTGTCTGATTGCATTCAAATAGAGTTCTTTTGTGAAATTAAATCGCAACGTGGTTTCATTTATTCTCGGTTTGGGCGTATGATACGTTGACTCATATCCACTATCGGACTTTCCACATAATACGTCAATTATTTGTTTCATCCTGTCTTCTAAGGTATCGTCTAAACCGAAATCGACCCCGATTACATAGCACTTTTCCAGAAGATTGTCGTAAGAAATGATGGTGTCATAAAATCCCATATACATATCCGGGAGTCCAATATCATCAATGGCTTTACTTGGTAATCTTTCAATAAAATGGCACAAGTCGTAACCAAAATATCCTACCACACCGCATTGAAAGGGAATTGAATCATCTGTATTTTTTAATGAAAATTGCTTTAATAATTCTCGCAGGTGTTCGATGGGATTTCCTTCAATTTCAAGGATACCGTCTTTGTCGGTCAGGGTGATTTTTCGGTGTTTTGTCTTCATTATTAAGAAAGGCTGAAAACCCAGAAAGGAATATCTCGAAATCCCTTTTATGGGCAAGGCGCTGTCGAGAAAAAACAAATTTTTTTGGGGAACAAATCGGTAAAAAGCTTCTAAAGGGGAACAGACATCTGTGACTTCATGGATAAAAACCTCACCCGCTGTACCCTTGTTTAAATCTATTTCTTTTATGAGATTATTTTTGTTCATAACGAATTAATAGGAAACAACTTCAAGGGGAGTTAGGTGAGTAATTCTAGATACGGTGTAAAATTTTGTCAAGGTAATTCACGTATACTACGCATTAATGTGATGATTTTGAAATTCGTATACAGATAAAAAATACGCTGTTGTTTCATTGGGTTTCACTGAGAAAATAATTATATGCAGGAAACGGTATATCATCCATGTTGTGAATCAGTTGTCTGTGTGGCGTTCTTATAATTTTGCCTTGATATTTATAAGCCATGCCGTGGATATCCCCAATATCCCCTTTTTCCTCCAGGCATACCATCAGTTCTTTTATGGTTTTAGAAAGTTTCGCTACCTCCAACGGGCTTGCCCGTTGCTCTGTCAGGCAGGTAATGCCAACAACATCGGACAGTTCTTCTTCCAGTGTTTGCTTTACCTTATCCCATGAGTAATCGAACATGTCGACGGCCTTTACGTCAGCGCCGTTCTGCTCTAAAGTAGAGGCCAGATAGGCAATTCCAAGTGGGGACCGTATGGCAATATAAAGGGCTTGCCATATTTGCGCTGATCGTACATGGGTGGGTTAATAAGAAGCGTTTTCATAAGCTAAGGTTTTAACCGATTTGACAAATCTTGTTCTATCTTTGCCTCGCCAGGCATATTTATTCTGTAATATAATTTTGCCAAATTATCGTGATACGTTGGATTATCCGGGTCTTGTGTGATTGCTTTACGAAATTCTTCAATTGCCAAATCAACCTGTCCATCCTTAAAAAGCGTAATCGCCAAATTATTATGGGTATCACTATTTTTAGGTTCGATACGTAAGGCATTTTTATATTCCCTTATGGAGGCATCGTACATACCTTTTTCATCGTAAGCAATACCAAGATTGTAATGTGCTATGGGATATGCATATCGTACCTCCGATGCCTTCGATAAGGCAATAGTATATTCTTCGATGGCCTTATCCAGCAGCCCTTTTTCATAGTATTCCTTCCCCAGATTGTTATGTGCGTTAAAGCTGCACGAGGTGTTAAATACAGTGTAATACCACAGGGTCTGTTTATCAAACCAAATTCTGTTGTGCCTTATGGTATGAGCAAGGGAGAGGATGAATATGGCGGCAAAGCAGGCATTCACAAAAGGGTGATATGCCTTTGGAACACGTGCATGAATTTTAAGAATCAGTATCCCCGCAAACAGACAAAAACCGAACGAAGGGAGATATAGATACCTTTCTGCCATGATATTCCCAATCGGTATAATATTCATAACCGGTGTCAATGTGATAAATATCCAGAG
>MHZD01000155.1 GCA_001828645.1 Planctomycetes bacterium RIFOXYC2_FULL_41_27
TGAACCTGCAACCGTTGGATTCGAAGTCCACCACTCTATCCAATTGAGCTACGAGCGCACAAATTAAAGCTCACCATCGGCATTTACAAACTACATCCTGGCGCGGCTACGCCGCAATCAAAACAAATTTAACCACAAAGACACAGAGGACACAAAGAGATTTAACTTCCTTTCGTTGTGACCTTTGCGCCTTTGTGGTTCGTAAAAACTTGTTAAAAAAGGAAGTTTTTATTGGTTAATAATATAAATACTCTAAAAATCAACTTATAAAAAATAAATTATAAGTAATTTCTTAAAAAAGTCAACTTGTATATCAAAAATACTTTGCGTTTCTTCTCCTGTTCTGTATAATTTTACTTTCCCTATTCCTGCCGTTAACCATATTTTTGCACACACTCTAAAACCTTGAGTTACCGTATTGAGATTAGTATCTTAAGAGATAAATTTTTACATTTTCGGCAAAAATATTTTTTACAAAGTCTCGTATTCCGCTTTCTGTAAGGCTTTTGGGCAGATTTTAACACTGCCCAACTTTTGGCACTCTTCCGACTTGTTCGGGTTAGGAAGTGATTGAACATGATAAAATACGGCATTGTATTTGTAAAGGATACGAGTTTTGATTCCGAGAGGATAGACGACCCTTACATTATCGAAGCATATATTCCAGAAGAGTACAATCTGAAGCCAACGGGAGATGGCCTTCAACTGGCAAACAGGAATGAATTGAGACATGCCGTTGGGATCGTTGCCGCCAGGTCGCTGAAATATTTCGGCACAAATGGCGAAGGCTTTAATATCTCCCGTACACGAAGTATGGCCGTCTGGTGGCTCAGGCATATTTACAATAGCTTCAACTGGTGGAAGGCCTATGTGGTAAATGCAGAGGGCGAACGGAAGGAAATGCCTATGTTGTATATTGGGGAAAAATTCGGTACGGCAACAGGAAGTGAGAACGAGGCGGATATTGTGCTGAGCGCCTTCGAAAATGACCGGTGCATAGTCAACCAGGCGTCTGGCGGAGGGACTATTTTTGCCGTTGGATACAGCGAAAGAGGAGGATTATTTAATTCACCAGATATGTACGGGGTCAAGACGATTGTGGGCAGTAAGTATAAAGGCGCAGGCGTTAATGTGCTTCGTGGTATTACAAAAAATCTAACGCTTATGGCTGAAAATACCTTGAAAGGTAAAAACAAAGAGATTGATCCACAAAATGTTCGTGATGAAATCAAAAAGATGAAGGTGATTATCCTGGATAGGCCGAGACACGAGAAGCTTATTAGGACAGTTAAAGAGCTTGGCGCTCAATTAATTCTCGTTAAGGACGATGACCTTACGCCAACCCTTGCAGTTACCAGGGGCGAAGTTGACCTGATTATTGGCGTGGGGGGGATTCCTGAGGCAATGTTGAGCGCAATTATTATCGAAAAATTGGGTGGTGAACTGAGCTTAAGAATATTACCTTCTGGCATAGCACAGGATGAGAAACTATCGGGGATGATAAACAATTGGAATCTTTTCAGGAAGAACGAAGTGGATATTTTAAAGAATTTTAAAGTTGTAAGACCCGGCACAGAAAAAGAAGGCGAGAGGCCATGGGATACAGTCTGGACTTCAAAGGATTTAGCCAGGGGTAAAGACATGGTTTTTACGGCCGGCGTCATTAAAAAAACTCCCTGGATAAGGTTCCCTGATGGGAAAGAAGCGCCTGGGGTGGAAATAGATCCTGAAACAGGAGAAATAATCGTACATGTAGTTCGTATTGCAGGCAATACCATGGAGATCGTTCCTGTTATTTATCGTACCGTGATTGACAGATACGCTGGTCAATATAAGGATTATGGTGAAATAAATGACAAGACAGGTGCAGGTATGCTCGTCCAACTGGAAAAGGCATATACAGAGTTTGGCATGTGCCAAAAGGCAAAAGAATGCTTACAAAAAGCCATGATGTGCGAACGCCTTAGTGAGGATTTGTTGCAGAAGTATAATTCCATTTACAAATATGTTGAAGGACTATATGCCCTCACGCACGAGCCTGTTCAGGTGCCAGAAGCTGTAATAAAACATTTCGAAGAGGTATCCCGCTTAGCCAGGGAAGATGATGTAGGTATCAGGTCAATGAGAATGATTAAAAGGTATTATGAGTACCTGGGAGACAAGCATTATCACGAGCAACAATTTGAGAAGGCTATTGCATATTATAAAGAGACCCTAAAATATAGTCCGCACGAACTGAAATTACATCGTAAGATAAATAGTACTCAAATGAGGGATATCCTGGAAGCATATTTTCGTAGGGTCGACAAAAGATACCAGGAACTCAATTACAAGGAATCTGAGGATTGGGAACAGTTTAAACTTGGAACCGCCTTAGAGGTTTTTTATAACTACGAAGGGCGTTTGAATTTTTCCAGTAGAGATCCATGGCTTATCTTCTTCAGGAGGACTGTTTTGCACGGGAAAAAGCCTTCTTACAAACTGGCTATTCTGACCAAATTATTACGGTTATACAAGAAATTGAACCAAGCAAGTAATTACAAGCTGTCTCAATTCCTGAATAAAGAATTTGGAATGAGCGGAGAAGAGATAGACGCTATTTTAACATTTAGGAATTCTAAATCTGATTTTCATTATGCGAGAGGAAACAAGATATTTCATTCCGTAGGCGAACTCTATCTTGTTATGGGATTGAGCCGTGAAAGCCTGTCGAAATTACTCCTCCCAAAGGTAATATTGGAAAGCCAGAATGAGCTGGAAGATGCCGATATCCCGCTGAGTATTAGTCTTGTCGAGGCGATGGAACAAAGATACAAAAATATACTGGAGGAGCTTAGGGAGGGATACAAGAAAGAGGCGCAGGAACATTCGTACGCAGTGGCAGAGGCGTATCATTATGTGGGACTGGCGCTTTATGACATCGGCGATGATGAGGGTGCAAAAATATATTATGACGAGGCGATTAAAAAATTTGGTGAGATAATAGAAAAGTTTAAGGGGATAACACCCGTGAATGCGCAATATCGTATCGGCAATCTGTATGAAGAATTGGCTATGTTGTATGAGAAAGAACAGACACATTATTACAACAAGGCGATGGATGCCTATACAAATATTATAGACGAACAGAAATCAACCGAAATATTTGGTTATATCGGAGGTCTGATTTTCATAAAAATTGTGCATGCGAGGGAAAGGGTGGAATATTTAAAAAGAGAATTGGTGAAAAATAATGTTGAGAAAGAATAAAGTACAGCCTCAACCAAAACTAATTTAACCACAAAGACACGGTAATACTATAATAGGAGACATTGATTCGATAAATTCAATGACCTTTGCGACAGTTCTAAATATTTTTTATCGGTCTGAAGCGAGGTTTTGTTCGTTGTTATTCAGAGGTATACCTACTCTGAATCTCCAGAAAGTTTCAAGCAGAACAGGGGCATAACCGTAGCGTTTGAGCCAATCAGCGGGAAGTCGCCGTGCGCAGGCACTGAGGCACAGATGACACGGAGAGAAACTTTAAAAATAAGAAGAAAGGGAGAGGTGGAAAGCAAAGAGATGAAAATTATGTAATATTTTTCTGTATTCTCTGTGTTTCTGTGGTTAAAAAGTTGCAAAAAGAAGGGCGAAGATATTTGTCTTCGCCCTTCTTAAATGTGCGTTTGTTTGTGATGCGCTGGCTTTATACCTCCTTTGCATTAATCCATTTCATCATATTCCGCAATTCCCTGCCGACTTTTTCGATGAGGTGTCCTTTATCCTTCTTCTCAAGGGCATTGAAAACTGGCCGTCCCGCCTGATTTTCCAATATCCACTCCCTGGCAAACTGACCGCTTTGTATCTCGGTCAATATCCGCTTCATCTCCTTCTTGGTTTTTTCGGTAACAATACGCGGACCTCGGGTCAAATCCCCATATTCGGCGGTGTTGCTGATCGAATATCGCATGTAGCTTAAACCGCCCTGATAGAAAAGGTCTACAATGAGTTTGAGTTCGTGCATACATTCGAAATAGGCGAGTTCAGGCTGGTATCCTGCCTCAACCAGCGTCTCGAATCCGGCCTTGACTAGGGCTGCCGCACCGCCGCACAATACGGCCTGTTCTCCAAAGAGGTCTGTCTCTGTTTCCTCTGCAAAGGTGGTCTCAATTACACCAGCCCGTGTGCCGCCGATTCCATGCGCATAGGCGAGAGCCTTTTTCTTGGCTGTTCCCGTGGCATCCTGGTGAATGGCCATAAGGCACGGAACGGCGCCTCCCTTTTCAAATTCGCTGCGGACAAGGTGCCCCGGTCCCTTGGGGGCTACCATGATAACGTCTACATTGCTTGGAGGAACGACCTGACCGAAATGGATATTGAATCCGTGTGAAAAACAGAGTGTCTTCCCTTCTTTCAAATGCGGCTTGATTTGCGATTCATAGACTGACTTCTGGGTTTCATCGGGCATGAGTATTTGAAGAAAATCGCCCTGCCGTGCTGCCTCATCCACGGTAACCGGTTTAAAACCGTGTTTGACGGCTAATTGATAATTCGGTGTGCCTGTGCGTGTGGATACAATCACGTCCATACCGGACTCCCTGAGATTTTGCGCCTGGGCATGTCCCTGACTTCCGTATCCGATGACTGCTATTTTCTTTCCCTTTAGAATGCTGATATCTGCATCTTTTTCATAATAAATTTTTAGCATAGCCTTTTCTTTTACCTTTCAAGATAATTTAATCGTATAGGATTTTATTTATGTGGCCCACATGGCATATGCGATGTATAAATCCCCCTTAAAAAAGGGGGCAAAGGGGGTTGTGTTTTTCCGTAGTTATTTTACAACCCCCTGAATCCCCCTTTGTTAAGGGGGACTTATTTCTTATTTTGTACCGCGTGCAATGGCAACACTTCCCGTCTGCACTAATTCTTTGATTCCATAAGGTCTTAATAAATTTAACATTGCTTCTAGTTTGTCTTCTGTTCCTGCAAGCTCGATAACAAGGTCTTTCAGGCCGACATCGATAATTTTACCCCTGAAGATATCCACAATTTCAATGATTTCTCCCCGTTTCCCAACAGGGCAGTTGACCTTGAGCAGCATTAAGTCCCGTTCAACAAACGCCTCATCGGTGAAATCGATCACCTGATCACATCGACGACCTTGCCTATTTGTTTTTTGACCTGTTCAACGATGGCATCGTCGCCTTTGACAACAAGAGTAATGCGTGAAAGGGCGGGGTTTTCTGTCTCGCCAACTGCAAGGCTGTCGATATTAAATCCCCTTCCGCTGATAAGGCACGTGATACGGGCAAGGACGCCGGCTTTATTTTCTACAAGGATAGAAATGACATGTCGCATAATATAATCTATTAAGTCATGAAAAATTTTATACTTATTGTAAATTCATAATCAAGTTAGTCCTTTTAAGTCCCCCTTAAAAAAGGGGGATTCGGGGGGTTGTGTTTTTTCTGGGCTATTCCCGTTTTCACGAGGACAAGTTTACAACCCCCTAGCCCCCTTTTCTAAGGGGGATTTTATGCCACCCTGTAACCCGCTTAAATAAAATGAAAATTCCTATACAATCAAGCTATAATATACGCCGGTTTTCCTGCGATCTCTGTGGCTTTAATGTCTTTCTTTATTGAACCATTCCGGAAAATCCCATGAAGGCAAGCGCCATAAGACCCGTACATATGAAGGCAATAGGGACTCCGCGTAGTGACGGTGGAATATTGACCAGCGCCAGACGTTCCCGTATGCCCGACATCAGCAGCATGGCCACCATGAAACCGATGCCAGCGCCAAATCCCTGAACGGTGGCTTGTAAAAAACCTAAGTGCTTTGGTGAATCGGTCGTATTTAAAAGCGCCACACCCAATACAGCGCAGTTCGTTGTAATCAGAGGCAAATAAATACCCAGACTTTCATATAATGCGGGCACCATTTTCCTGAGCATCATTTCAACTAATTGCACTAACGTTGCAATAACGAGGATATAGCTGATCGTTTTTAACACTTCGATAAGTCCCAATTCCCGGATGGATGGAAAAACCTTTGCGATAATATTTGCATCACCGGGCAGCAAGACAAAGTTATAAACGATCCAGGTAATTGCCGAAGAAAGTGTCATGACAAACGTTACCGCTGCGCCCATGCCGATGGCGGACGACGTCTTTTGGGAAACGCCCAGGAAAGGGCAGAGACCCAGAAATTTTGCCAGGACAAAGTTATTGACAAAAACCACGCTTACAATAATTAATGCAATTTCTTTAATCATTTTTCATAACAGCCTTCATTGACTTTTCGCTCTTTCCGAGTTTCCGCCAATTGAAGAAACCCAACAAAAGTCCTAATACAATAAACGCACCCGGAGCCATGATCATTACCGAGGCAGGTTGATACGATTCTGATACTTTTAAGCCAAAGAGTGTTCCCGACCCAACTATCTCACGTATGGACGAAATAAGGCAGAGGGAAAGTGTCCAGCCTAATCCTAAGCCCGCCCCGTCCAAAACAGAAGCGAAGGGTTTGTTCTTGTAAGCAAAAGATTCCGCACGGTACATGATGATGCAGTTGACTACGATGAGCGGGATAAATATACCCAGCGATGCGTTCAATTCTGGGGGTAAATATGCCTTCATGAGCAATTCCACCATCGTTACAAAGGCGGCGATAACAACAATAAAACAAGGGATACGGATTTCGCGAGGGATATACGATCGCACAATGGAAATAATAAAATTGGAGCAGACGAGCACAAAGGTAGCAGCCCCGCCCATTGCCAGTCCGTTTTTCACCGAGGTAGTGACTGCAAGACTTGGGCAAATTCCCAATACCAGCACAAACAAGGGATTATATTGAAATATTCCCTTCGTAAATTCTTTTAGATTGTTTTGTTCTGCCATAGTCTAATGTACAAGAATTTCAAAGTCGCAATTGTAGCACGAACCTCAGTTCGTATAGGATGTAAGCGAACTGAAGTTCGCGCTGCATTGAAAAAGCCGTTAAAGGCCTAATTAAACTTAGTTTCTAAAAAATTCTTTAAAAGGCTAAATGTTTTAACAACAAAAGTTAAGTTTAAATTCAGCGGAGATATTTATCAATCTCTTTTTTATCAAACCCATACACCACCTTATCACCAACGACCACGATTGGCAACTTGTCGAGCGATTCGATGTCGTCCGATCCTATAATTCTCACCACCTCTTTTCTAGCATTATCATCCTTATCAATATCGTAGGAAGTATAATCCACCTTTTTCTTGTTTAAATAAGCCAGCAGTTGGTTGCATTTTGGACAAAATGGGGTGCAAAACACCTTTATTTTATGGGTTATCATAATACCCCTCACATAATAAGTTGAAAAAATTTGTTGCAGAGAAAGGATTCAAACAAAAAAGACGAAGACAGTCAATGAAAAAATTTAGCACGTTTAATATTGAAAAGCGCCAATGCTATTGGGAAGTAACGATTATAAGAAATATTGCCCTGAAGAGGAAACTTAAAATTATTAAAGTTTAATTCTAAATAAGATGAAAAATATGCCGATAATAGTAATGCAATAGAAGTCATGATTTACGTAAAGGCATTTCAAACTTTTTGGTTATCCTGTTAAGCTTTTGCAACTTAATTTACCGTATGTTACTATCGCAATATGTTTACGGCGGTTTCATATGTGTGTATTTGTTTGAAATACTGCCTGATTAGTAAACAAGAAGTGTTTGAATAGTATGTCCAAAACAGAGTTATTCTTTTGACTTGATTTTTACCTTCTGCTAAAATCACAAACCGAAAAGGGAAGCCAGAGGATGCAGAAAAGAGGTATGGATAACCACCCGTTTCCTGTATCATCAGCATGTTGAAATAAATATTTGAATTTCACCCTGTGCGCACTGTGGTAAAGTTATACAATACGAAAATAACGAGGGGGAAAAGATGGCGAGATTAGAGAGGGCGCTCGTCAGTGTTTCTGATAAGACCGGAATTGTCGAGTTTGCCAGAGAGTTACAACATTTAGGGGTTGAGATTGTTTCTACAGGCGGCACATCAAAATTGTTAAAAGAGAACGGTGTCCGCGTCATTGAAATTTCCGAATACACGGGGTTCCCAGAAATTATGGACGGTCGTGTAAAGACCTTGCACCCAAAGGTACACGGCGGGTTGCTGGGCTTAAGAGACAACGAAGCCCACAGAAAACAGATGAAAGAACTGGGAATTAAACCCATCGATATGGTGGTGGTTAACCTCTATCCTTTTGAAAAGACGATTGTAAAAAAGGGTGCGAGCATGGAAGAGGCGATTGAAAATATAGACATCGGTGGTCCTTCGATGATTCGGTCTGCTTCTAAAAATTACAAGCATGTGATTGTTGTTGTTAACCCAAAACGTTATGAATTTATTATCGAAGAGCTCAAGGCAAACCGCAATGACATTTCCGAGAAGATGCGCTTTGAACTTGCTGTCGAGGCATTCAGGACTACGGGTCGTTATGACAGGATTATTGCCAATTATTTTGACAGCCTCGATAAAGAAAGGGGAGGCTATCCAACGGCTCTTTCATTGGACTATTTGAAACGACAATCTTTACGATATGGTGAAAACCCGCATCAAACGGCCGCATTTTATGTAGAAGAAAATGTTCAGGAACCCTGCGTGGCCAATGCACAGCAGTTGTACGGGAAGGAGCTTTCCTATAACAACATTATAGACCTTAATGCTGCCCTGGAATTGGTAAAGGAATATGACCGACCTTCAGCCATTGTAATAAAGCACACAAATCCCTGTGGCGCTGCGTCTGCAGATACCCTTGCTGAGGCATTTACAAAGGCATACAACGGCGACCCTGTGTCTGCATTTGGCTGTATCCTGGGATTAAACAAGACTGTTGACGTGGCAACGGCAGAGGCTATTACAGAACCTGGGCACTTTGTAGAGGCGATTATTGCCCCAGAATACGAAAAAGAGGCGGTAGAGATTCTCACGACAAAACGAAAGTGGGGAAGCGGCTTACGACTTCTTAAAACGGGTACTTTATCAGCAAAATTGATAGACCCATGCGCCTATGATATGAAAAGGGTAGTAGGGGGAATGCTTTTACAGGGCAGGGATTTATCGGTATATGATCCTGCAAACATCAAGATTGTTACAAAGAAAAAGCCGTCTGATAAGGAAATGGCTGACCTACGTTTTGCCTTTATCGTTTGTAAACATGTAAAGTCCAACAGCATTGTGCTGGTCAGGAATGAGATGGTGGTGGGTGTAGGCGCCGGACAGATGAGCCGTATCGATTCTACAGAGATTTCCATTAAGAAGTCCGGTGATAGGGTCAAAGGCGCCGTGATGGCATCCGATGCCTTTTTCCCTTTCAGGGATAGCGTTGATGTGGCGGCAAGGGCGGGTGTGGTGGCGATTATTCAGCCTGGTGGCTCTAACAAAGATGACGAATCAATTGCCGCAGCAGACGAACACGGGATTGCTATGGTATTTACCGGACAAAGGCATTTTAGGCACTGAGTATTCACCGCAGAGGCGCAGAGTTCGCAAAGATTAAATTGGGTTTGATTTTGCTTTGCAAAATCAAACGGCTTGATATTCTTAAATACCGTTTATGTCAGATGTAAAAGTGATAATTTCTATTGAGGAGATTAGAAATAGGCTGTCACCTTTATTTGCCGATGAAGGATTGAGGCTTATTTTGCTTTTCGGGTCTGTTGCTACGGGAAAAGTGAATAAGAAAAGTGACATTGACTTGGCGTTCCTCTTTGATAAACCTATAGATATGCTGGCGCTTACTAATAGGGTTATCAGACTGCTTCGCACCGACAATATTGATGTGATTGACCTGAGACGTGCGAGTCCTCTTTTAAAGTATTCCGCTGTAAGACATGGTAAACCTCTTTATGAAAGAGAACCGGGCATGTTCAATGAATTTTATTCACTTGCCTTCAGGATGTATGTTGATACAAAAAAATTGCGTGACGCACAGGCGGTTTCAATTAAACAATTCTTGAAGTCAAGGGGACTTTCATGAGTCCTATAGAAGTAGAAATTATTAGAAGGAAGCTTACTATTATTGCTGAAAATCTTATGGCATTAAAGCCTATTGAGACTATTACTAAAGAAGAATATATCAAAGATGTGTATAAAAGAAAAGCCACAGAAAGGCTTTTACAGGAATTAATCGAGGCAGCAATTGACATAAATTCCCATATGATAGTCCAGTCAAGCAAAACAGCCCCTGATGATTATTATGAGAGTTTTATAAAGGTAGGGGAACTGGGTATAATCTCTTCAAACCTTGCAGAAAAACTTGCCCCATCTGCAGGACTCAGAAACAGGCTTGTACATGAATACGACTTGCTTGATCATTCGTTAGTTCTAGAAGCTGTTAAGATGGCGGAGAAACTATATCCTAAATATATAAAAGAGATCGAGACCTTTATCGCCGGAAGCATTTAATCTTCATAAATAAAAAACAATATCTGTGGAAATCTGCGTTCCAATCAGGGAAAAATATGCGGGTTAAAATCTGTGGAATTACCAATAATGAAGATGCACAGGCTGCTGTGGAGTATGGTGCTGATGCCTTAGGATTTGTCTTTGCAAAAAGCCCGCGCCAGATAACAAAGGAACAGGCCAGAGATATCATTAAAAATTTGCCTCCATTTGTTTCTCCCGTAGGGGTCTTCGTTGACGAGAAGGCCGATATGATTAAAGAGATTTGTGATTTCGGTGGTATACACACGGTGCAGCTTCACGGCAATGAACAACCTTCGTATTTAAAAGAATTGGAAGGGTACACGCTTATAAAGGCCTTTAGGGTAAAAGAAGAGGATGACTTGAAACCTCTGGCAAATTACAGGCCTCATGCATTTTTGTTGGACAGCTATGTAAAGGGATCCCCAGGAGGGACTGGAGTTCCCTTTAAATGGGAAATTGCCAGACAGGCGCATAAATACGGAGCTATTATTTTATCGGGAGGGTTGACACCCGAAAATGTTCGGGAAGCCATTCGTGTTGTGAAGCCTTATGCGGTAGATGTATCTTCAGGAGTAGAATCGTCACCAGGCAAGAAAGATACGTTGTTAGTGAAACGGTTTATTGCAAACGCAAAAGGCTAAAAATATAATCAGGGAAAATTTTATTTATCTGTGTGATCTGCGCAATCTGTGGTTACTGTATGCATCAAAATATACTCAGAACAATTCCATCCGTTAATGAACTCCTTGAGTCACCAGAAATATCAAAATTGACTGACCTTTACCCACGACCGCTTGTCGTTGATGCGGTCAGGGAGGTTTTGGAAGGCATTCGGCAATCATTGACTGATAAAACAGTTTCAAAGGAAGACATAAAAGCGTCATCTCAACCCTTTGCTTTTTCCCCGCAAAAACTTCATGATTTAATTCAGCATGTTCTTCAGCAAAAATTGTGTGGTATCGAGCATGCGATTAATGCAACGGGCATCATTCTTCACACTGGACTCGGCAGGGCGCCGCTCGCAGAAGAGGCTGCAAAACAGATACAAAATGTCTTAGAAAGTTTCTGTACCCTTGAAATCGAGAAATTATCGGGTAGACGAGGATCGCGATACCATAATATAGAGCAACTCATTTGTACAATCACCGGGGCAGAGTCGGCATTGGTTGTCAACAACAATGCCGCCGCCGTTTTGCTGGCTTTAGACACGTTAGCCAGGGGGAAGGAAGTTGTCATTTCCCGCTCCCACCTGGTTGAAATTGGCGGGGAATTCCGCATGCCCGATGTCATGACTAAAAGTGGCGCTATATTGGTTGAGGTGGGGACAACCAACAAGACATATTTAAAGGATTACGAAAATGCTATTACTGAAAATACAGGACTTATTCTGAAAGTGCATCAAAGCAACTTTAAGATCGTTGGTTTTACTGAAACGGTTGACTTAAAAGACCTCGTGTCTCTGGGTCAGACCAGGAATATTCCCGTGATGTATGACCTGGGAAGCGGCGCATTGATTGAACTTCAGAAATATGGGCTGCCATATGAACCAACGGTGCAAGAAAGCATAAAGGCAGGTGTTGATGTCGTTACGTTCAGTACAGACAAATTACTGGGAGGCCCGCAGGGAGGCATCATTGCCGGTAAAAAGAAATGGGTTGAACTAATAAAGAAGAACCCTCTGACGCGTGCCCTCCGTGTGGGGAAATTGACCATTGCTGCGCTGGAGGCGACTTTAAGGCTTTATCTGGAAGAGGGACTTGCCCTTAAAAATATTCCTGTCTTAAAAATGATTTTAACGCCTCTTGAGACAATTGAGGAAAGATGTAAAAGAGTAATAAACAAGGTGGGTTCAGAAACCAGGGTTTGCCTGAACCTTTCTATGGTAGATGGTTTATCAGAGATGGGCGGTGGGGCACTGCCGGGTGAAAATATTCCAACAAAGCTTGTATGTATTCATTCAGAAAAGATAAATGCTATAGAACTAGCCAATAGACTCAGGAACTCTACCCCTCCTATCTTTGCAAGGATCGAACAAGACCGTGTTCACCTGGATATGCGGACGGTGTATGATGAAGAAGTTGATATAATTTCTCGTGCGCTAGAAAATATATTCAGTTCTTAAGAAAATAGTATTGTCCAAATTTTTCTTTTTAAAAATAATATAAACAATGTCTGTTCCACAGGAACTCCTTGAACTCGTTGAAAGATTTAATACTAACCGCGAGGCATATCG
>MHZD01000156.1:0-10608 GCA_001828645.1 Planctomycetes bacterium RIFOXYC2_FULL_41_27
AGGTTTAAAGATCCAGGTAACGTGAAATTTATATCTGACAATTTTACGTATGAGGTAAAAGTTCTTAAAACCTTAAACAATCTAAAATTATCCGATAAGATAAATCCTGACTTTTTAAACGAGAATCTTGCGAATTTAAGTGTTGCTTTGGGGCTTGCAGTTCAGGGTTTGGGGTCAGGCAGGATAAATATAAATTTGTTACCGCCGGAACAAATCAAAGCAGCAGAAATATCAAGGAAAAAACCCTATGCGATGGCTACGCTTGGTTGCCTAGCCCTGATTCTTGTTATTCAATACTGTGGATTACATATTCAGATTAATCACCTTCGTGATTCCAACAATTACTATCAAAATGTATTGCAAAACATAAAGGAATTGGAAAAGAAGTATAAAAGCGCTGAAACCCTTGCACAAACAAGCAAATCAGCGCTTGATCTTGTTTCTGCAATTGATTTTTCCAGATTTTTTTGGATGGAAGCGTTAGATAAATTATTATCTTTTATGCCCAACAATGTAGCGATCACAAATATCAGCTCTTCGTGGGTAAATGCAGATGCCTTACAAACCAAAAGTACGGAGAAACAAACATCTAAATCAAATTTTCCCCAGGCAAAAAAGACAAGCGAACCGACAAAACCTGGTAGTTCAAAAAAATTACTCCTTATGGGAATAAAGGGAGAAAGCAGAGAGCCAACTATGGGTTTTATAGAAGAGAATATTCTAAAGCCTATTCAAAGATTAACCCTCTTTGATCAGAAGGTCCTTGCATTCAAAAACGTGGAAATTGTACCGGATTCATGTCGTCAAATAGAGCGTAAAAATGGTTGGGAGGGATGCATTAGTTTTGAGATACGCTGGATTGTAAAGTCACAGGACGAAATACAATCAGAAACCCAATCGTTAATACCTGGAACTTCAACTCCAGCCGTAAAATCTTGAACAGCGGCATTGAAAGGTTAATGTATGAATATCGGTAAAGAAATGAATTTCTCAAAACTCAGGAAGGACCTTACAGGTTTTTTTACCGGAATGCGGGGTTTTTGGATATCCATTGGCGCTGTTTTTCTCATCATGTTGATTCTCCTTTTTGTATTTATTTTCCCACTTTCAAATAAATATGCCAAGACTTACAAAGACCTCGATGATTTAACAATCCCACTTGAAAATTACGCCTTAAAAGTAAAAAATATTTATAATGACAAATGGATTACATCAAAAAAACTGGAAACCGACCTGTATGAGAAAGAACTTGAAAAGTGCAAGTCCTTTCTCAAGGAAAAGGATAATAGCCTAGAAACAGTTTTCGTCATAGATGATCCTACAAAAGGGCCGGTTAGAATTGAAGATGAGGCGCTCTGGAAGAATGAATATGTGAAAAGGGTCTCCGGATTATTAACAAAACTGAAGGCAAATAATATCACTCTTGGTGAAGGCGCTTTGCCATTTCATAACTGGGGTTCCGATATCCCAACGTGGGATGCTATTTCTCCTGTACAAAAAAAGTTCTGGATATTAGAAGCGCTTGTTAACGTTGCCTTAAACAATGCCGGAATTACAAAACTTGAAAAAATTGCGTTTCGTGAATCGTCCTTTACATACAATCCCTCTCTTGTAAAACTTTACACCGTTATACCTATTACCATCCAGGTCGAATTACAGGCGGATCGCATCAAATTCCTATTACACGAAATTCTTAAATCAGATATCCCATTTGTTATCGAAGGCATTAATATTATGAGTACTGACAAAACTTTTAGCTCAAGTTCATTAATTAAGAACGATGATTCTATGTCCAATCCAATTATTAATGTTACTCTCGATATTTATATCATTGATTATATAGCATAAATGACTACTGCTTTGTTCCAAAATTTGATAATGAATATTAAATATTTTATATTCAAACACATTGAAAAACTGGTTCTCGGCATTGCAATTTGTTATCTTGCATATACAGCAGTTCATACTTTCATTATACCGAGTATAGAGGCGCACAAAACAAATTCAAAATTATTATCCTTATCGAGTGCAATTGAGAGAAAGATTAAAACAAGTGTTCCTCCAATTGTAGATATGGAACTAAAAAATGATGAGCAATTGGCGTTGCGTCTAACATCACCACCTTCTGCGAGTCTCTTACCCAGACCGTATATCTTTGGTAAATTCACAAAAGAAAAAACAGGGTCGGACATTACTGCAAAAGATTTGTTAAAAAAGCCAGAGTTACAACCCACTGCTCGTTTAGAGGGCGCTCCACTAACTGAAATAGAGTTTATCTTTAAAGGTGGAACAGCAGATATGGCATTAGTCCAGGTCAGGAAATTATATAAGGATAAATGGTGGAATGAAAGCTTTACTGTAAAAAAAGCGGAAACTATCGGCGGGAAAAAAACAATAGGCAGGGAAACTGTGGATTTTGATACCTATTGTAAATTGATAGAAATTACCCCTCAAGCACAAAAACCACTTATTATTAAGAAAACTACAGTTGTTCAGAACGAAAAAGGTGAATTTTTGGGGAGTTCTTTTACTGAAGAAACGCACATGATTTCATCTTCAAAGATTATATTTGTGGATAAGAAAGGAGAATTTTACAATTCGTGGATAGGAGAATCGGTAAAGGTGGGGACTGATACTGTTTCTGTTTATCCATCAACGAATGCCCCATCAACTAACTAATAAACATCTTTTTATTTGATGTCAGAAATTATGTGAAATCTATTGATACTCAGTAATTTTCTGCATCCTTTATGGCTAAGTTTTGACTTTACTTTTTACAAGGGGGTTACATGAAAAATAGATCAACCCTAATCTCAGTTTTTATCTTGAGCATATTCCTATTACTCTTTGCGCCGTATCAGTCTCTATCACAAAACAAGGATACTTCAGAAACGGAACCTTCAACTACAAATAATTATTATTTTAAGACCGCCAAGATATATTTTGAACAAAAAGACTATGCTAAGGCCGTTGATGCGCTCGAACTGGCTATCCTGTTAGAACCAAATAACGAAGAGGCACAGACGTTACTAAAACAATCCAGACAACTTCTGGAGGAAGTAAATAAGTCAATTGAGATGCCAGACAAGACAGGTAAACCCAAGGAAACAAAAACCGCACATCCTGAAGATATATCTCAGTTAATTCAGAATGCATATACCGCTATCCAGGAGGAACGTTATGATGATGCCGCAAAGATTGCGGATTTAATACTTACAATGGATTCTGCTAACAAAGATGCATTGTACATTAGAGGAAAGGTAAACGACATAAAACACAAACATACTACTGAGAATCTAAAATCCATCCACGTCCAGGAGAAATTTAAAAGCCACGAAAATCTAAAAGAAGCATCCGTTCCCTATCAGGAAACCTTAAGATTTCCTAAAAAAGAGCAGTGGGAAGACATTTCAAAACGTACCCTTCCTGAGTTAGATAAGGTCATAGAAGAAAATAAAATAAAAACAGAACAACTCCGGCTGATTCCAAATCCCCCGGAAGGACCATTTCCAAAAGTCATTGAAGATGCCCTGAATACGATCATTTCATTTGAATTTTTAGATACACCCTTAAGAGATATTGTCATCTTTGTAAGGGAAAAATCGAATATTAATATGATCATCGATTCGGAAGCTGGAAATGTTCCAGTTACATTAAAGCTTAAGGACGTACCATTAAGAACTGCCTTAAAATATATCTTACCAAAAGGGTATGAATATGTGATTGAAGGGGATATTATTCATTTCTATAAACAAAAAATGGAAATGCGGGTTTACGACGTAAGAGATATATTAATTAATCTTGATGATAAAGAGCCCCTTAAATTTGACATTACAGCGGCTGCCACCTCTCAATTAAGTTTGAGTAAGGGAGCAGAAATAACTAAAGCAAAAGACCCCTCTGCGCGGGTATTAGACCTGATTGAATTAATTGTCACCACCGTAGAACCGTCATCATGGTCACGCAGTACCAGTGTTATCGGGGCTTCTGCAGCAGGAGGTCAACGAAGTATTAATATTCCTGGACAAGGTGAAGGAAGTATTGTTGCAAGGATGGGACAACCTGGCGATTTGGTGGTAGTTAATAACAAATATGTTCATAAGCAAATTGAAGATCTGTTGGCTTCTTTAAGGTCTTCACAAAACCTCCAGGTGAGCATCGAAGCTCGTATTATTTCTGTTACAGATAAATTCTTTGAGGATATAGGAAGTAACATAACCGAATTTTTTAGTGAAAAAGTATCTATTGATACAGGCGCCAAAAAGGGTATTAGTGACCTCGTATCTGGCGAGGGACTTCAACTCAGCTATTTCATCTTTAACGACTCTATGTTAAAAGGCTTCTTACGTGCCGTCCAGGAAAGTAAAGACTCTGAGATTCTTACATCCCCGAGAATAACACTATCCAATACCCAGCGTGGAAATATTGCCGTCGTTAAAACCATTAATTATATTCAAAGTACGTCTGTTTCTGAGGGTGTAGTAACTCCAGTTATTGGAACGGTACCAGAAGGCACTACCTTTGATGTAAGACCCATTGTGAGTGCGGATAGAAAGTACGTCTATCTGGAAGTAACTCCTTCTGTATTTGAAGTCGAAGAGATCACATCTTTTACTTTTAGTGGATTAACTACGGATGCCACGGTTGGAGGTACAAGTCAGGGAACCACTGTTGTTCCGCCGGAGCAAACAGTACAATTACCCACGGTAAATGTTTCCCAAGTATCTGTAACGGTTTGTGTGCCTGACAAGGGTACGCTTATGATTGGGGGGCTAGGTTCTATTAGCAAAGAAACTCTAACGACCGGTATTCCTATACTATCTAAAATACCTGTATTAAAAAGATTATTTTCCCGTGATCAGAAGAATAACAAGAAATCAAATCTTGTTATCCTTTTAAAACCCACAATTATCATTAAGGAAGAGCTAGAAGCACATTTCCTCAGTCTGTCAAATAAAACTTTTAATGTAACAGACTCGAATAATAGTAAGAAATAATATATCTTTGCCGCTGAATAATAAATTGCGTATTTATCGATCCAGGAGGTATTGCCATGCATAAAATATATCGTACAAATACAATCTTGCTCATTGTCATTTCTGTTTTACTTGCGATACTTATCTTTAAGAATTCGGCAAATTATGTTATTGCGCAGGGAGATGGAAATGCTCGACATGTTTTTGGATTGGTAGGAGAACGACAAGGTAATAGACAGCCACTTTACCTGATAGATACCGAAGAACAGACCATTATGGTTTATGAATATTTTCAGGGAGGCGGGCTTGGATTTGTGGCTGCTCGAAATTATAAATACGACAAAAAATTGCAAGAACACGGGAGACCCTATGGTTCATCCATCGAAGATGTAAAGGCTGAGCTCTTAAAGGCACCGACAAAATAACGTGAGTAAAATTCTGTTATAATTCTTTGTGATTGCTCGATTTTGAGGCAATTTGCTGGAGTCGCATCTTGAGTTCTGCGAACGGGAAATTTTTACCCGGGCAGGCCGTTGCCTTCTGGTGTATGTGTTTATGTTCTAATATATTGGATGAAGGAATATTGTATTTTCTGGAAAGATATTGAACAAGACCGACCAATGATCCAAATTGATTTTCAGTTGGAGTTCCTCCATTTTCAAAGTCTCCAACCAGACAAATTCCAATTGCTACATGGTTACAGTTCATATTTGCTGTATGGGCGCCATGAATTTGCTTCTTCCATCGTTCAGCAACCTCGATCTCACCATCTCCGGAAAAAGATCCATTTCCAATTACAAAATGATAAGCTAAGCCATATTCCCATCCCTTCTTTTTCTTATGGTAATAATCAAATCGAGCGGCATTACCCTTTGTAGTAGCGCTATGATGAATGACAATATATTTCCAACGTCTTTCTGTTACATCAGAACGGCAAAGATGGTCTAAGTTTGGCATACAAGACGCGCTTTCATGCTTATCAAGCTTTTCAATCTTCGCACTCTTAAAAAATGGTATGGAAATAAATAAGCCTGATGCAATTACAATCATAGTTAGCGAAAGACATCGAATAATTCCTTCGTGTTTATTCATGTTTTTATTAAGAAAATACATTTTCTGTGCTCCTTTGTAATCTACATAATACAAAATAGATTAACTTTGTTACGGCTATTCCTTATTTCTTCGTTTGGTATATCAATTATGAGTATTTCTTGTTACAAAGCCCCGTAATGGGGAAAACCATGAAAAGGCTATGATCAACAAGCAGTGAAACTTTTGCGGACTCTTAGGAATTTTGTTAGGTAGTATTTTTGTTGAAAAAATATATCAACAGATTTTTGTTTGAAAATGTAACTTGTTAAATAATGTTAATTAAAATATCTTTACTTTGCATTGCAAAGATATGCACAATAGCCAAATTATAAATATAAATTCTATATTGTCAATAACTAAATTATTGGGTTAACTTATGGCAAATCTATTTAAGAATACAAATTGTTAATCGTTAGTTGTCTTAATTCTTAGTTTACCGATGGCTTCGGTTATTTCTTTTGCTACGGATTGCTGAGGGTCTAATCTTAGTGTTTCGTTCAGATGGAATAATGCCTTGGAAGGATCATTCAGGTAATTTGCATAAATAACACCAAGCATCTTATGTGCTAATGGGTTATTGATTTGATAGTGAACCGATTGATTCAAGGCATTTACCGCTTCGTTATACTGCCCTTTTCTATAAAATGCATTTCCAAGGTAGTAATATATCTCTCCATCCATAGTATTATATGTAATGGCCTCTTTAAACTCAGAAATGGCTTCATCCCCAAGATTTTTTGAAGTATAAGCATTTCCCAGGTTACAGTGGGCATTGCTATCTTTGGGATTCAATTTTAAGGACAACTTAAGTTCAACTATAGCATTATCCGTTAACCCCTTTGTGAGATACACCCCTGCCAAATTATTGTGCACATCCGCATTGTCATATCCAAGTGCTACTGCTTTATTCAGTTCTTCAATTGCCTTCTCTAAATCGCCTTTTTTTGCATGGGCAATACCAAGGTTGTTACGTACATTTGCAAGTTTTGGGTCAAGCCGAATTGCCGTTTCATATTCTTTAATAGCCTCTTCAAGTTGTCCGGTATTTGTATAAACAATTCCGATGTTATTATGGCTATCGGCGGAACCAGTGTCTAGTTCGATTGCTGTTGTGTATTCAGTCAGGGCATCCTTACTATTTCCCATTTCTTTGTATGTATTTCCCAGGTGGTTGTGTGTAGTGGACATTCCCGAATTTATTTTTAATGACCTTGCAAACTCAGTAACAGCTTCTTTGTATAACTTTTTTTCATGATAGGCAAGTCCAAGATTATTATAGTAATGTGGATTAAAAGGATTGCATCGAATCGCTTTCTTATAGTGTTCGATAGCCTTATCTAAGAGGTGTGTTTTTTTGTATATATTGCCAAGATTGTTGTAGGCATCTGCATAATAAGGATTGTACCGTATTGCATCTTGATATTCTTTGATAGCATTATCCAATATGCCTTTCCTTTCATAAGCATTTCCTAGATTATAATGCGCTTCTATATCTTTTGGATTGATTTCCAGTGTCTTTTTATACTCATACTCAGCATAATCATAAAAGTCTTTTGAACTATGTACTACTCCAAGATTATGATGCGCACGGGCGCTGTTAGGTTCACGAATTGACGTTGAATACCACAAAGTGAATTCATCACGCCATATCCCATTCCGATTAATACACATAACACCTAAGATAAAAATAACAATCGCAGAACATATCGTAGCTAAGGGGTTTTTTAAGTTAGATTTTTGGATCAAAATGCCGATAATTCCAGAAATTCCCATGATAGGAATATAGAGGTATCGCTCTGCCATAATATTTCCTATAGGAATGATATTCGACACTGGCAGAAGTGTAATGAAAAACCACGAAATAAAGAACCAGTGCTGTTTGTTATTTTTGCACAGACGAATGGTAATGATGATTACAATCGTTACTATAAGTACGGAAATTATAAAAGAGATGATGCCCGTTGTTATAGGTGGAATTACGTAGTCTGCATTAAGATTGAAGGGAAGAAACAAGAGCTTTATGTACGATGCAAGGACTTTAATCATGACAAATAAACTTTGCTTGGTTTGATCTAACCTGATGTATACGTGTCGAAATACCACGAACTGAATAAATAGATAAAAACCGGTGACTGAAAAGTATCCAATATAAATACCTTTTAATTTTTTTATAAGCGCTTGAAGTGGTTTACCCGACGGCAAATAGAAAATATCAAATAATATCAACAGGATGGGAAATGTAATCGCCATTTCTTTTGAGAAGAGAGCTAACAAATACGAGAATAAAGAGACTGGGTAATATAGTAAGAATTTACTTTTATTAAAAAATGGTTTGTTAATTTTTAGGTATAAAATAAAGGCAATTAAGAAAAAGGGTGCGGCGAGGAGGTCCTCGCGATAGCTAATAGAATTTACTGTTTCGGTGAGAATCGGATGGGTGGTAAATAGTAATGTTGAGAAGAAGGCTAGCGTGTTTGATTTTGCGACTCGTTTAAGAAAAAGATAGAATAATAAGGTATTTGCCGCTTGAAGAAGAAGATTGGTGAGGTGAAAACCTGTAGGATTTAAACCCCAAAGGGAATAATCGATGAAATATGTTAGTGTGACGACAGGACGATAACTCATTTCACCGGAGAGTATGAAGTAATTGAATGAAAAAAGGGTATGAAAATTCTTCCAGTTTTTAATAAGGTTATTATTGACGATAGTTACAGAGTCGTCATAAACAAAGCTGTTACCCAGCGTATTACAGAAGACGATAAGCGATATTACAGCCAAAATAATATAAGGAACTATGCCATTGAAATATTTGTTCATAGTTAGAAATTTCTAAAATTGAACTTTTTCTGTTAATTTATATCTTCAGAATGGAAATGCAATAAACCTGTTGCGTAATTAATTACTAAGCTAAACCCCCAGCTACGCTGGGGAGAATAGCAAAACTACGCTGAAGTATTTGAAAAAGAGAGACTCCTTTCTTAGGATGACCATTAGGTTGTTTCGGTGGCCGATCCGTAAGAAAGGAGTTGAAAGTGAAAAGGAGTTTAGCACATACGGTATGGTAATGCAAGTATCACATTGTATGGGAACCGAAGAAAAGACGTAAAATCATCTTTGGAAAACTTCGGCAAGAGATAGGAGCAATACTGTGGAGGTTGTGTGAGTACAAGGGGGTAGAGTTGCTAGAAGGGAAGGCGTGTATAGATCAATATACACTTGTGCGGGTGGGTACTATGTCAGCACAGTGGGTTTGGATGAGGCAAAGACAAGGAAATACATCAAAGACCAAGAAGAGAATGAATCAATAGAGGACAAGTACGACACAGACCTAAGTAATCCCTTTTAGGGAAGCAAGTAGTACGGGCATTTAACGTGAAATTAATATACGAGATTGGCCACGAAACAGCCATTATAAGGAAAAACAGGTATACGAGAGAGCAACCCCTTAAGGGGCTGCCAGTAACAATGCCCTTTTAGGGCTAATCAAGCCACCAGCTACGCTGGTGGTTCTGCCTTGTTTCTCATGGTCTTCCTGTCTCTTTTCCTTGAGAAATGGAACTCAGGTACTCATATCTTTATTTTCACCCATAAACAAAAAACACCCTTTCCGTAATCCTAATAGTTCACCACCGCGCTCGCAGAGAACACTGAGAAATATGAGCAAATGAGGGGCTGTTATTGGTTTTATTTCTTTGTATCCATGGCCCTAGACGAAAAATAACAAAACTTATAAGACATCGATTATTGCATCGACGATTTTCTACTTCACTTGCTTGCCTTTCTCAGCACAATCTCCATCTCCTTCTCTTCTCCCTCATCGAGCGTAATCCTCTCGCTGACTTTCCTGTAGCTCCTTTTTCTCACAATAACCATGTATACGCCCGATTCCAAATCATCAAATAAGAAATATCCATCTTCATCAGAGGTAGCTGTCATCGTCTTCTTCTTTATCCTCTTAAGCTGTACCTTCGCCGATTTAATGGGATCGCCTTCGATGTTTACCACATAGCCGACAATACTCCCCTTTACCGTCATCTCCAGTGCAATCGTACCCAGATTTACCGTATCCCCTTCCCCAAGACTCACCGGCTCCGTGTGCGTTTTATACCCCGACTTCTCATAGGTCAGTGTATACTCCCCTCCTTTAAGTCCATTGAACTCATAGAAACCGTCTGATTCTGTCTCGGTACTATTCTTATAATCCGTGCCGGTAATCGTCACCGTAACCCCCTCCAACGGATTTCTCTCCTCGTCTGAAACGCCCCCGTAGATAACCCCATCCCCTTTCCCCGGTGTCGGTGTCGGGGTAGGTGTCGATGTTTGTACTGGTGTCGGGGTGGGTGTGGTAGAGACACTGCTCGTGGTAAAGTTGTTCTCACTCCCGTATGACGTTCCGGCGCTATTCTGCGCTGCAATACGGTAATAGTACCCCGTTCCGGGCGATAATCCGCTTAAACTAATGCTTATTGTCGTACTGCTCGTCCCGCTCACACCCTGAGTGGACGTTTTACCGCCATACATCCCGCTACTTATCCCTAAC
>MHZD01000156.1:10673-10783 GCA_001828645.1 Planctomycetes bacterium RIFOXYC2_FULL_41_27
TGTAACGTTTGCTGCAGAACCTGTCGTTACTGTGGGTAGTTGTGTAGTTGTGGCATTGTATGTCACTGTTATTGTATCCGTCCCAGAGTTTCCTGAGCCGTCGGTTGCTG
>MHZD01000157.1:0-3218 GCA_001828645.1 Planctomycetes bacterium RIFOXYC2_FULL_41_27
TTATAATACCCGTCTTCAATTCTGTAATCAGTGGCGCATGATCGGCAAGGACGCCAAACGATCCTTCAGTCCCATCAGCAGAAATGCCCTGGACGATTCCATTATAAACAACTCTCGCTGGTGTAATAATCTCAAAGTTAAATGTTTTTGCCATGATTATCCACCCATCTGCTTTGCTTTTTCAACCACCTCTTCAATACCACCCACCATGTAGAATGCCTGTTCTGGCAGATTGTCATGTTTACCTTCGATCACTTCCTTAAACGCCCTGATGGTTTCCTTTAAAGGCACATACTTTCCTTTAGTTCCTGTAAACTGCTCGGCGACAAAGAACGGCTGTGACAAGAACCTCTGCAACCTCCTTGCCCTGCCAACTAATACCTTGTCATCTTCCGAGAGTTCTTCCATACCAAGAATGGCAATAAAGTCTTGAAGTTCTTTGTAACGCTGCAATATCCTCTGTACTTCTCTTGCTACTTCATAATGTTCCTGTCCGACAATTCTTGGGTCAAGTATCCTGGATGTAGACCGCAATGGATCAACTGCCGGATAGATACCCAATTCGGCAATTTGACGGGATAACGCTATCGTAGCATCCAGGTGAGGAAATGTTGTTACCGGCGCAGGGTCAGTAAAGTCATCGGCAGGCACATAAACAGCCTGCATGGATGTAATCGACCCTTTCTTTGTTGTAGTAATTCGTTCCTGCAACTCACCCATCTCCGTCGCCAGAGTGGGCTGATAACCCACAGCAGAAGGCATACGGCCTAAGAGAGCCGACACCTCAGAACCCGCCTGCACAAACCTGAAGATGTTATCAATAAACAAGAGCACGTCCTGTCCTTCCGTGTCCCTGAAATACTCTGCCATTGTTAAACCTGTTAAAGCAACTCTCAATCTTGCTCCTGGTGGTTCATTCATCTGACCAAAGACCAGTACAGTCTTATCAATAACACCCGATTCCTTCATTTCAAGCCATAGATCATTTCCCTCACGTGTCCTTTCGCCAACACCAGCAAATGCAGAATAACCGCCGTGCTCGGTTGCGATGCTGCGGATAAGTTCCATAATCAGCACGGTCTTTCCTACCCCTGCGCCACCGAACAAACCGGTTTTTCCACCGCGAGCAAATGGCGCAAGCAAATCAATGACCTTCAAACCTGTTTCCAGAACCGTCGTAGTTGTCTCTCTTTCATCAAATGACGGTGACGGACGATGAATAGAAAGCCGGTTCGTGGTTTTTACATCTCCCAGCTTATCGATAGGTTCACCTAACAGATTAAATACCCTGCCTAATACCTCTTTCCCCACCGGCACGGTTATTGGCGCGCCTGTATCTATTGCTTCTGTGCCTCGAACAAGCCCGTCGGTTGAGGACATAGCAATACAGCGGACGGTATCTTTCCCCAAATGATGTGCAACTTCCGCAATGATAGAAATTTTCCTTTGCGGGTCTTTTATACTAATCGCATTTTTTATGGCAGGAAGACTTCCCGGGGGAAATCGCACATCTACTACGGGACCAATCACCTGCGCGATTGCTCCTTTATTTTCTCTTTTTTTTGCAGCCAAAGGTCTTACTCCTTCCTAAACAATATACTTATTATCATAGAGCGGCATAGCCGCAACCAAACTAAAACTTTGAGTTAAAAGTTGTAAGTTGACAGTTGTAAGTTATTGCTTTGAACTGGTAACTTTCAACTTACAACTCGCAACTCATAGCTATTTCTAAAAAACTTACAAAAAAGAAGTATCTACAGAATCATACTATAATAAAACTTCAATGCTGTGCCAATGCCTCGGCGCCAGAAATAACTTCCAACAACTCCTTGGTAATTGCTTCCTGTCGCGCTTTGTTATAAGTACGAGTCAATTCATCGATTATTTCGCCGGCGTTTTCTGTCGCCGCAATCATGGCCACCCGTCTTGCAGCAAATTCGGACGTCAAAGATTCCAAAATACATTGATAGAGTTGGGTCTCTATGTATTTTGGAAAAAGGTGATCAAGTATCTGGTCTGCCGAAGGTTCTATAATATACTCACCCACCAATTCCCCTTTTGAATCAAGTATATCTTTTTCCAGAGGCAATAAACGGATACTCGTTGCAAACGATTGCATTACCGTGTGAAATTTAGTAAAAAATATGTACAATTCTCCAAATTCACCTTTTTCATACCCCTCGATCAGTTGAGACACTAATGCCTGCGCCTTATCATATCCGAACTTCTCTACCGGCTCTGGAATGTATCTTTCCTTTGCAGGCGCATACTTTCCCTTTGAAAAATAGATGTTCCCTTTTTTCCCGATCAGGGTTAATTTAACTTTTTTACTGGCATGCGCTTGAATAAATTCTACCACCTTCTTGATTATATTGTTATTATATGCCCCACAGAGGCCCTTATCCCCTGTAATCAGGACAATCCTGACATTTTCCGCCTCGTGCTCTTTGTCTGTAAACAACGGATGGGATTTTTCGGGCGGACTGCAAGAAATAAGTCTGCTCAGAACCTGATGCATCTTCCCGGTATATGCCCTCGAAGCAATAACCCTGGACTCAACCCTCTTCAATCTGCTTGCAGCAACCATTTCCATAGCGCGGGTAATTTGCTTGATACTGGTAATACTTCGTATGCGTTGTTTGATTTCACGAGTACTGAGCATTCCTTAACCTTTCTTTGCAAAGGTTTGTTTGAATTCCTTGATAGCATTCTCTAACTTATGCGTCACTTCGTGATCAAGTTTTTTCTTCTCTTTAATCTCGATCCCGATGGAAGCATACTTTTCCTTCATAAATTTCAGGAATTCCTTATCAAAGGTCTTGACCTTGTCTACCGGAATATCATCCAAATATCCATTTATCCCGGCAAAGATTGACATAACCTGTTCTTCCACAGGAATGGGGGCATATTGAGGCTGTTTTAAAAGTTCTACAAGCCGCTCACCCTTAGATAACTGTGCTTGTGTATACTTATCCAATTCCGATCCGAATTGGGCAAAGGAGGCTAATTCCCGATACTGAGCCAGGGTTAATCGCAGCATACCCGCAACCTTCTTCATGGCAGAAATCTGGGCGTTTCCACCCACCCTGGATACCGACAATCCTACAGAAATTGCAGGTCTGATACCGGCGTTAAACAAATCACCCTCCAAATAGATCTGCCCGTCTGTGATAGAAATGACGTTTGTCGGAATGTATGCTGAATAGTCGCCGCCTTGT